>CAJKZO010000035.1:0-14556 GCA_905204365.1 uncultured Collinsella sp. | reverse complement strand
AAGGGAAGAGGCGGGGCATGCCCCGCCTCTTACACCACATCTCTGCGCGCTACCTAGTTATTCTACATTTGTTTATTATCTTCTCACTTTACGCCGCCTCCGAGTTCTAAATTCCTTGATTTTGCTGTTACTGATTTAGTGACAGTACTCATATTTGCCATATTTTGGCCAGGGCATACGATTAACCCTCTATTTTCGACGCGAATTAGACCGGCTTAAGCCCAAAACACGCCCGCAGCGTGTTAAGCAACGCCTCTTGCCTCTTCCTGCGGGCATCGACACGATTCCGGTACCGCTTTCGCATACGCTGGTGCATGCGCCATGCGAGTGCTTCCATCGCTTCCATGTCACAGAGCATTTCGTTGTTGACCGTCGCGACCTCGATTCCCATAGTAATCAAGCCCGTGTTGCGCTTTTCATCATGGATACGTCCCCTCCGGGATGAATGGCCCAGCTCACCGTTGTATTCCAGGTCAAACCGGGCTGCTTCTTGATACGCATCGCAAACTGCATGGGACATCCCCGAGATTGCCTGCGCACGGTCATCGAACTCAATCTTGTAGTCGGTCTTAAAAGGTCCGCAGGCAAACCCGCCATAGGAAAACGGAAGCGAAAACAGGGCGAGCATGATGCACTCCATGGGTGAGCGCAGGTTTTCCGAAAGATAGGGACACAGACGCTGCAGCTGCTTGGCCGCGTTCCCCTTGCATACCGCGAGGTAATCTGCCAGACGATCGGGCGTCAGCACCGGCTCAACCTCAAAGTAGCCCACATCTGCTGGCTGGTCCTTGTCCTTTGCAAGTTTATTCGTAACAGGCGAGGTGTAGGGAGGCAGATACTTCCCGCGGTCACTCAGCGAAATCTTAGAGCACAGCTCCTGAGCCAGGGCAAATGCCTGGATACAGCCGACCTCGCGGGCGACGGCAACACAAAGGGCCTCGGGAGATAGACCGTACACCCCTGGTTCCACCTCTAGAATCGAGCCGACGGGCAACCCGGAGCATACGGACCAGCCCACGCCAGGCATGCGGCGACGCTGCTTTGCAGACCCCACCAGCAAGCAAAGATCTTCTCGCACCTCGCCGCTTGCGGCCCCAATCCGCACCAAGTCGGGAAGATAGATGTCCTCAGTCGAGGGCGACGACGTGCGCAGCACACGGCGCTCTTCATCGGGATCGAGGTCCCTCCAGCTGATGTAACCCATTTGTCGGCGCTCGGCGCGCATCATGCGTAGCGCCGAGGCGCCGGTCAGAATTATGGAGGCCGCCAGTTGCTCGCTTGTCGGCTCGTCACACCGCGCCATCTTCACTGCCACAAAACCACCCCTACCAAACGCGTGCGATAGCAACGCCATCGACTGCCGCAGCGCCGGCGCGCTTGAGTTCCGCCGAAGCCGCGGCCATCGTCGCACCTGTGGTGATAACGTCATCGATAAGCAGCAGGCGCTTGCCCCGCACGTCCTCAACGGTCTCGTACATGCCTTGGGCACGCTCGCGGCGCTCCTCACGACCGAGTTCGCGCTGGTCGCCATGGCCGTACTTGACGAGAGCATCGAGCAGGGGAACACCTGACAGCTCGCAAAATGGGCGCGCAATAGCCGCCATATGATCAAAACCACGCCGCCGAAACGCTGCCGCCGTCGCAGGCACAAACACCACCGCATCCGCACCGGACAGCACACCTCCGTAGCGATCGGGCGCTACGACCTGGGCATGCAGGGCGGTATCGTAGAGCAGCTCCGCCAGATACGGAGCCAGACGTCGCTCGCCCGCATCCTTGTACGCTTTAATGATGCGCGGCAGCGGATGCGCATAGACGGCGCACGCCAGGCAGCGGTCGAGCGCCTCCGCCATTGCCGAGGAGGTGCCCTCGACCGAACACTCAGTGCACAGCAAATCCCCAAACGGGGCGCCGCATCGGGTACAGCTATGACGTGGGTCGATGAGCGTGAACGCGGCCAGGCAGTCTTGGCAAATAAGCGCACCGGCGCGCTCGCAGCCGGCGCATCGTGTTGGCGACAATGTCTCGAGCGCCTCGCGTGCCACCCGCTCGGCAAACGGTAGTAATTCGTCCGCAAGCGGTAGGGCACCGGCACCCTGCAGACGGCTCAATATGTTCAGATGGCTCTTCAAGACACAACCCTCCCTACGTTCGGTCGCAGGGAGGGTTGTTGATTCGGCGCTATGATACCCCGATGCGCTCGGGGCAAGGCGAGCTAAATCCGCTTGCGGGCGTTATTCGCCGGCGGGCGGTTGTGATGCGGACGAAGACGGGGTCGAGCCCTCGCCACCATCCTGGCGCGGCTTGCGGGAACGGCGACGGCGACGGCGCTTTTGACCCTGGTCGGCCGAGCCCTCACCACCGCGATCCTCGCGCGGCTCGCGCTCGTCACGAGCGGCGCCACGCGAAGCCTTGGCAGCAGCTCCCCCGCCATCTCCGGGACGACGGCGCGTGACCTTGACCTCGCCCTCCGAGACCTGATCGGCCACGGAGGGCACCGAGGGCTTCTGCTGCGCGCCCGAGGAATGGCGACGGCGCGGACGCGGCGCGCGCTCCTCCTCGCCACGTGACTTGCCGCCCTTGTCGGCAGGCGCATCGGAACCCGAACCACCCTTGGGGGCGGCACCAGCCTCGCGAGCAGCTGCGGCGCGGAAGGCGTCCTCGCGCTCCTCGCTCGACAGATGACGGCGGCGGCGACGTGTGGGGTTCATGCCGCCGCCGCGATTCTGCTGCTGGGGCTGCTGAACCTCGCGCTCGCGAGAGGCGTTCTTGCCCGCGGCAGCAGCCTCGGTAGCATCGCCCGAGCCCACGCGCTTGCGGCGGCGACGGCCATCGGCCGCCCCCTCGGCCTCAGGCGCCTCGGCCTTGCCGCGGCCCTTTCCGCGGCCACGGCCCTCGCCCTGGCTCTGAGCAGCGCGGGCATCGGATTCGGCATCGCGACGACGGCGCTTGGGCATCGACGTGCCGGCCAGACGGTCGGCGCTCGACAGACCATCGCCCACGTCGACGCCGTTCTCGCGATCGAGCTCCATGAGCGCCAGGCGCATCTCGGGCGACTCGATGCGTTCGAGCACGTCGCGCGTCACGCAGTCGGGGCGGCAGTTGCAGCCCTGCTCGGCGGCCTTCTTTTTGCAACCCTCCGAGCACGTCATATCGGCTAGGTTGACCTTAAAAACCTTGCCGTTCTCCAGGCGCAGCACCAGCTGCTCACGCGGCGTGTCATATTCCTGAATACGCGCCTTGCCGAGCGGCGTATCGATGAGCGTCTTCTTTTTGGGCGCACGGCTCTTAAAGTCCTTGTACGCCTCGAACTCATAACGCAGGCAGCACATCAGGCGGCCGCAAACGCCGCTGATCTTGGACGAGTTGAGCGGTAGATCCTGCTCTTTTGCCATGCGAATCGAGACGGGCTCAAACTGTCCGCCAAAGCGCGTACAGCAGAGCTCCTGTCCGCACTGGGCATAGCCGCCCACCAGGCGGGTCTCGTCGCGCACGCCGATCTGGCGCATGTCGACGCGAATGTGCAGCGTCGAGGACAGATCCTTGACGAGCTGGCGAAAATCGACGCGCTCCTCGGCCGCAAAGTAGAACACGGCCTTCTCGCCGCCAAACAGGTACTCGACGCCGACCGGCTTCATCTCGAGGTCGAGCTCCTTGACCAGGCGACGGAAATCGACCATGGCCTCGTCGCCCTGGATGGCCAGGTCGTCGGCAAGCTGCAGGTCGATGTCGCTCGCCACGCGCAGCACGGGCTTGAGCGGCTGACCGATCTCGTCTTGCGGCACCTCGAAGGGATCAGCCGTGACCAGGCCGATCTCGGTTCCGCGCTCGGTGGAGCAAATGGCATAATCGGCCTCGAGGATATCCAAATCCTGCGGGTCGAACCACAGGTCGCGCGAGGCGTAGGTAAACTTAACGGGTACGACTAACGGCATTTCAGTGCCTTCCTGATATCGAACAGCATGACCTCGATGGCCAGCTGGGGAGTAACGTTTCTGGCGATGTTGCGCTCGGCGGTCGCGACTGCCTCGAGCGCCCGCGTGGCACCCGCAACATTCGTCGCGGCGGCAAGCCGACCAATCGTGTCGCGCACGTCTTCGTTCACCACGTCGGCCGCCTCGTCCTGAAGCGTCAGCAGCACGTCGCGCATGAGCGTCCGCGCGCTCGCCAGCGCTTCCATGATACCCGAACGCTCGCGCGCGTTGAGTTCGCGCTTGTTGCGGTCCTCAAGCTGCTTCAATGCTCCACGCGACAGGTAGTCGGCGTTTTGCTCGAGCACCTTTTCCTGCGTGGACTTGACCTCGGCGAGCGGCGCCTTAACGGCGACGATGAGTGACTTGGCGCGGCTGAGCACGTCGGCTTCGTCGGCGGCGATAAGCGAATCGATGGCGCGAACCATCTGACGGCGGGCGTCCTGGCGCTCGGCGCTCTTGAGGAACTCGATACCACGCGTGGGGCTTCCCGCTACGGCGACGGCCATGCGGCAACGCGCAGGGTCCTGACCGGTGGCGCGGCTCACGGCCTGCGCGGCGACGGCGGGCGATACCAGCCGAAACGGCACGCACTGGCAGCGGCTCACGATGGTGGGCAACATCACGTCTGCCGAGGTGCCCAGCAGGATGAACATAACGCCCTCGGGCGGCTCCTCGAGCGTTTTGAGCAGTGCGTTGGCGGTGTTGGCGCGCAGTTGCTCGGCACGGTCGATGATGTAGACCTTGGCCTTGGCGCGGATGGGCGCCAGCGGCACGTCGTCGAGCAGCTCGCGGGTCTGGGCAATGAGGTAGCCCGTGGCGCTCTCGGGCGTGTAATAGTGCACGTCGGGATGTGTGTGCCGCGCAACACGCACGCAGCTGTCGCATGCGCCGCAGCCGTCCTGCTCGCACAGGAAGGCCTGGGCGAGCGCCCACGCGGCGTCGAGCTTGCCCGCGCCGGGCGCGCCCAAAAACAGGTAGGCGTGCGATGCGCGACCGCTGGCGACGGCATTGGTCAAAAAGTCGCGCACGCGCTCTTGGGTGTCGAGCTTGGCCAGCAGGCTTGCCTGAGCGGGGGCCATGTTACTCGGCCTCCTGGGCAAGCGCGGCGGTGACGGCGTCCTGGGAAATGTCGAGGCCGTAGGCGCGAACCTGCTCGACCGTCTGCGCGAAGACGTCCTCGATGGACGCGGTCGCGTCGATGAGCTTTACGCGGTTTGGCTCCTCGGCGGCAATGGCGCAAAATCCCTGGTAGACGCGCTCTTGGAAGGCCATGCCCTTGGCCTCCATGCGATCTGCCGCGCCACGGTCGGCCATGCGTAACGCCGCCTGCTCGGGTGTGATGTGGTAGACGAGTGTGAGCGCCGGGTGCGTTCCCGCGACGGCCAGGTTATTGGCATCGCGCACCATCTGGCGATCGAGGCCGTCGGCAAACGCCTGATAGCAGGTCGTGGAATCGTAGAAGCGGTCGCACAGGACCACCTTGCCGGCCGCGAGGGCGGGAGCTATGACCTCGTGCACCAACTGGGCGCGCGCCGCCTCGTAGAGCAGCAACTCGCAGGTGTCGCCCATCGCCGTGTTGGCGGGGTCGAGCAGCAGAGCGCGGATCTTTTCGCTGATGGCGGTACCGCCCGGCTCGCGCAGGCTCACAACCTGGTAGCCAGCGAGTTCAAGAGCGCGGGCAAGCAGGCGCGCCTGCGTGGACTTGCCGGCACCGTCGACGCCCTCGAGCGTGATAAAGCTATGTTGAGCAGGCTCAAAAGCCATGGGCGCAGCCCCTTCCTACAAGGCGCGTAAATGCGATTTATAGCAACCAAGCCATGATACCCCAGTGCTCGGTGCGTCCCCAATGGCTAAAGGTGCCTTTCCAAAGTTGCGGTGAAATAGGGACTGATTGAAGCTCTGAGACCGCCAAACAGTCCCTATTTCACCGCAACTTATGATGGGAAATTTTGGACGCTGGGTATAATCGTCGTATTGCATTGAAATGTGGCGAAAGGAGTGGCAATGTCTCGGTATTGCGCCTCGTGCGGCAAGCTTCTTGCAGATAATGCCAAGTTCTGCACCTCGTGCGGTGCATCCGTTGAGCAAACAACCGCGAGCGATAGGCAGCCCGCTTTTGAGCAGACCGGTTCCCTCGATACGCCGCAAGCCAAGGCGGACGACCCCCTCGCCTATCGCCCCGACCCCGCCGCAAGCCCCGCGGCCGTCGAGACCACGCAGCGCATACCCCTCGCGAGCGGCTCGCCCCAACAGCAGCCGGCTCCCGCATACGCGCCCGCTTCGCCACAGACCCCCACTCCCAAAAAGAGCGGCATCGGGCCGCTTATCGCCGTTATCGTTGTGCTGGTGGCGACCATCATCGCCCTGGTCGTTTACTTTGTGATCAAGCCTTTCGACAGCGCCGCCACGCAGACGACTGCCGAGGTAGCTAAGCTGCACCATGACGTCGATGACGATGACCTAAAGCCTCTCGGCGATCCCAACAGCCTGTACGACGATGATGACGATGACGACGAGGATGGCGGCGAAGCAACGCTCTCCGAGCAGAATCTCTACCGCCGACTGAGCGAATACTACGACTTACTCGAAGACCTCGACAACTACGTCCGTGGCTGCGCGCAGAACTTCAACGGCAGCTATCTGGAAGAGGATCGAACCACCCGTCAAAATCTCGCCGACGTCGCCGAGCGCACGGAGGACACCATCGAGCAGTATTACGACATCGTCGAGGACCTAGACGTCCCGACGAGCTCCAAGAACTACAGCTCCTGGAAAGACATCGTTGCCCTGTACGACGACCTGGATCACCGCATTGACGCAATCTGTGATGCCTGGGAGATCAGCCTGAAATACGCCAAGCCTGCGGACCACAAGAATGAGATCGTGACGCCACTGTCGCGCGACAACGTGGCGGGCACCAATGACAATAAGTACCGTCTAGACTTTGAGGAGCGCTATCCCGGCGCCAAACCCGTCGAAGTGAACTAGCGCTTTGTCGTTCCCGAGCCGGCAGTTAGGGACGTTCCTAAACTGCCGGCAGAAAAGGAACGTCCCTAACTGCCGGTCAAAAAACGAGCGAGGATCGTGGGGTCCTCGCTCGTTTTTTTGGGCAATGTTTCGACTGCGCCGTTACTTGTCGGCGGCTGCTTTCTTGGTAGTCGACTTCTTCGCGGTCGTCTTCTTGGCGGCAGTTGCTTTCTTGGCCGTCGTCTTCTTGGCCGCCGTCGCCTTCTTGGCCGTGCTCGCCTTGGTCGTAGTCTTGCGGCCGCGGGCCGGCTTCTTCTCCTTGGTCGGACAGTCCATGTTGACGCAGATACGCCACGGGCCGCGCGCCGTGTTGACCACCACGATGGGGGCGCCGCACTCGGGGCAGGTCTCACCCGTCGCCTCGAGCTTACCGCGCGCCGGTAGAGGATAGCTCACGCCGCAATCGTCATAGTTGGTGCAGCGGATAAAACGCTTGCCGCTCTTCTCGCTCTTGTGCGCGATCAGGTCGCCATGGCGTCCGGCCTCGGCACACACCTTGCACTCGCCCACCTTAAGGTCGGGCTCGTAGTTGGTGGGGCATGTGGGGTTCACGCAAATCTCGAAGGCCTTCTGGCGGAACGGCTGACACTTAATGCGCGGCGCACCGCACTCGGGACACACGGCGGCCTCGCCCTCGAGCGGGCTCACCTTGACGCCGCTCGGCACCGGATAGGTCACGTCGCAGTCGGGCCAGCCCATGCAGCCAATGAAGCTGCCACGGGTCTTGGCGCTCGTCTTCATAACCAGGTCCTTGCCGCACTTGGGGCAGGCGCCCACGCGCGCATCGGCCGTGACGGCGTCGCTGATGGCGTCGCCCAGCTCCTGCGTATGCTTGAGCAGCTCGTCGAGCACGCCAGCCAGCAGCGCGCGCGAGTGCGTCACGACATGCTCTTCGGTATCCTCGCCGCGCTCCACACGGGTCATGTCGCCATCGAGCTCGCTGGTCATATCGGGGCTCGTGATGCGCGGGGCAAACTGCGTCAGTGCGTCGATGATGGCGATGCCCAGCCGGCTCGGCTCCACGGGATCGTTTTTGAGATAGCGCACGGCGTACAGGCGCTCGATGATGCTCGCGCGCGTGGACTTGGTGCCCAGGCCGCGCTTTTCCATCTCCTGCACGAGCTTGCCCTGGCTGTAGCGCGCGGGCGGCTCGGTCTGCTTGGCCTCGAGCTTAATGTCGAACACGTCGACCGTATCGCCCTGCTCCAGCGGCGGCATCTGCTCGTCGCGCTTGAGTCCGTACGGGTACGCCTCGCGGAAACCCGGGGTCACGAGCACATCGCCCGAAGCCACGAACGGCTCACCGTTCACGTCGAGCTCGAGCTTAGTGTTTTCGATGGTCGCGGGACCCATAAGCGTCGCTAGGAAGCGGCGGGCGATGAGGTCGTAGAGCTTGCGCTGGCCGCCGTCGAGCGTGGACGGATCGCCCTCGCCCGTGGGATAGATAGGCGGGTGGTCGGTGGTCTCGACCTTGCCGCGCGTGGGCTTCATGGGGCCGGCGAGGACCTTTTTGCACACGGGCGCCAGCGCCGGGTTGATCTTTGCAAGGTCACTCACCACAGCGCCCAGATCAAGCGTCGCGGGGTATACGGTATTGTCGACACGCGGGTAGCTGATGAGGCCCGCCATGTAGAGGGACTCGGCGATGCGCATGGTACGCGCAGGCGAGATACCCTCGGCTGCGGCGGCAGCCTGCAGCGAGGTGGTCGCAAACGGCGTGGGCGGCTGCTGCTTGCGCGAGCGCTTGGTCACCGCGGCGACGGTTGCCGTCTTGGCACCGTCAACGTGACCGTACGCCGTCTCAGCAGCATCCTTGTCGGTAAAGCGCGCCGTCTTGTGCGCGATCTTAAAGCGATCGTCCTCGGCAGCGCCTTGCGCGGCGCCCATGCCGCGAATCTGCCAATAGTCCTCGGGCACAAACGCCATGCGCTCGCGTTCGCGCTCGACCACCAGGGCAAGCGTCGGCGTCTGCACGCGGCCGGCGGAACGCACGTTGCCAAAGCCGCCAAACTTGGCGAGCGTCAGGTAGCGCGTGAGCACCGCACCCCAAATGAGGTCGATGTGCTGACGGCTCTCGCCGGCGTCGGCCAGGTTCTGGTCGAGCGAGACAAGGTTATCGAAGGCCTGCGTGATCTCGGCCTTGGTAAACGAAGAATACTGGGCGCGGGCGACCGGCAAGTCGGGCGCCACCTCGCGCACCTTGTTGAGGGCGTCCGAACCGATCAGCTCGCCCTCGCGATCGAAGTCCGTGGCAATGATGACGCTGTCGGACTTTTTGGCGAGGTTCTTAAGCGAGCGAATGAGCTCTTTCTCAGCCGGCAACTTAATGACGGGCGCCCAGGTGAGGTAAGGCAGACTCTCGAGCTTCCAGCCCTTAATGGAGATACCATCGGCAAGGAACGGCTTACGCTTGGTGTCGTAAGGCGGACGCGCCAGGCCATCGGGCATGTCGGCCGGCAGTATCTCGCCGTCCTCGGTGACCGAATACCAGCCCAGCTTTTTATCGAACAGCACGCTGTCGCAAAAATCAGGCGCAAGGATGTGACCGGCAAGGCCGATCGTCACACACTCCTCGCCCTTCCACTCAAAACGGTAGATGGCGGTGTTGTACACCTTGTCCTTTTTGGGCTTGCCCGTGGACAGACGCTCGGCGATCTGACGCGCGGCGTCGTTTTTCTCGGCGATGATGAGCTTCAAAAGAGGCTCCTATCTCGTATCTCTGCGGCTACGCCCGCCCGTGTGGCGGCCGATTTACGCCCTTGCTTGCTCGATCTGCCCGATGAGCCAATCGCACCAGGCATCCATGCCCTCGCCCTTGCGCGCGCTCACGGCAAACCGCGGCGCCTGCGGATTGAGGTCATCGAGTGTCTTAGTATACCTATCCATGTCAAAATCGAAAGCCGGGGCCACGTCGACCTTATTGAGCAGCTGCGCGCCAGCGTGCTGGAAGATGCCCGGGTACTTGATGGGCTTGTCGTCGCCCTCGGGCACCGAGAGAATCATGATGGACAGGTTCTCACCCAGGTCAAAGTCGACCGGGCAGACCAAGTTGCCCACGTTTTCGATAAAGATGACGTCGATGTTCTCCAGACCGACGGCCTGGTCGAACGCGTCAACGGCCTCCATGATCATGTTGCCCTCGAGGTGGCACAGGCCACCCGTGTTGATCTGGATGGCGGGCATGCCGGCTTCCTTCATGGTGATGGCGTCGACATCCGAGGCAATATCGCCCTCGATGACGGCACAGCGCAGGCCAGCCTTGTCGCGCAGGCGCTCGTTGGTGCCCAGGATCGTGGTGGTCTTGCCCGAACCGGGGCTCGACAGCACATTGATCACATAGGTGTTTGTCTCTTTAAATCGCTGTCGCAGCTGATCTGCCAGGCGCTCGTTGCGCGACAGAATCGGCGACGCGATATCAATCGTTTTCTCGGCCATACTTAGCGCTCCTTACTTTGGCCCCTTTATACCCCATCACCAGATGGCTAGCGGGCTAATCGTCGGGGGTTTCGATTTCGATACTTGCGATGTCGAGCTCGCGGCCGTGCAGCAGACGCACGTTGGCGCCGCCACATTGGGGACAGCGGCAATGGAAGCGATCGTGCTCAAAGACCTCCCCGCAGTCCAGACACTCGCTTTGTGGATGGACTTCCTCCACGGCAAGCTCGCAGCCTCGCGTGAGCGGGTCCTCATCGCGAAATGTCTCCCACGCAAAGTCGAGCGCCTCGCGCACAACTTCGGTCATATCCCCGATACGCAGCGTTACCAAAACGGCGCGCGAGGCCCCCGCCCCACGCGCCGCGCGAATCACTGTATCGAGTATGCCGTTGACAATGCCAACCTCGTGCATACCGATTTACTCCTCGTCGTCCTCATCGTCCGAGAACAGGTCCAGACGGCTCACAAACAAGCCCTCCTTGCCCTCGCGCGCGGTAATGACCACGCGGGCAATGGCGAGCGAAATCTCGTAGAGCGAGAGCAGGGCACCATACATGAGGCCCAGCGTAACGGGCGAGCCGTCGGGCGTAATCACAGCCGAGCCCACAAGCAGGCCCACGTACACGTAGCGCCAGGCGCCGCGGAAGGCCGCGTAGGACACGATGTGGAAGACGGACAGGTAGAAGATGATGAGCGGCAGCTCAAACGCCACGCCAAAGCCGATCATAAAGAGCAGCTCCATGTTGACGTAGTTCTCCAGGTCGGGCAGCGCCGTGGCGACGGCCGAGGTCTCGCCGATAAGCCACTCAAAGCCCGCCGGGATGATGATGAAATAGCAGAAGATGGCGCCCAGGAAGAACAGCACCGTCGAGGCGAGCACCGTGGGCACGACCCATTTGCGCTCGTTGGGACGCAGTGCCGGCAGGAAAAATGCCAGAATCTGCCAGATGATCATGGGCGTGCACATGACCACGGCCATCTTGATGGCCAGCGAGAAGCGCAGGCCAAAGCCGCCGAGCGTGGTGGTGATGTAGAACTTACCGTCCGGCACAAAGGAGCGGATGGGGTCTTCCAGGATGTCGAGCACCACGGGCGTGGCGAAATACAGCACGATGGCGGCGGCAAACACCGACACGACCACGATGGTCAGGCGGCGACGGAGCTCGCCCAGGTGATCGAAGAGCGGCATGCGCGCAGGTCCGATAGGCATTACTCATCGCCTCCCTTCGGGGCATCGGCGGTGGCAGCCTCGGCAACGGCCTCGTCCTCGGCCTCGAGCTCGCGGGCGAGCTGGTCGACGACGGCCTTGCGCTTGCGGGGACGACGGGCGTAGAGGTCAGCCGTCGTGGGCTCTGCCGGCTCGGGCTCGGGCTCCGGCTCTGCAGCAGGCTCGGACTCGACGGTGGCAGTGGCAGGCTCGGCACCCTCGGCCTCGGACTCCTCAGCAGCACCCTCGCCCTCGGCGGCAGCCTCGCTCGCGGCCTTCTCGGCAGCAAGGCGGGCACGGCGCTCGGCAAAGGTCTCCTTCTTGGCGGGCGCTGCCGTCTCGGCGGCATCCTCGTCCGCATCGGAATCGTCATCGACGGCAGCCTTCTTGGGCTTGACCGGGGCCGACGCGGCCTCGCTCACCGGATCGATTATCTCGGACTGAACAACGGCCGTCATCTTTTCCTGCGTCTCGCGGAACTGACGGATAGCACGGCCGATCGTGCGGCCCATCTGTGGGAGCTTATCCGGGCCAAACAGCAAAAAGCCGAAGACCACGATGATCGCGAGCTCACCCTCTCCAATACCAAACACACATACCTCCAAGGCTCGATGTGAGTCGAGCCCGCACCGCGCCATTCGGCCGGAACTCGTCTATTCATTCGGTCAAGTATAGCGCCCGGACGCCAAAACGTCCGAGCGCATCACAAACATATGCCAAACGGCACGCCCTTTTGGGGCAAAGATTATGCAGCGGTGATCGAAATCTCCTGGTCGACACCCAACAGCTGGACCACGCGCATCACCGGGGGCTGCACATTGGTGCAGCTAAAGCGCTTGCCGTGGTCGACCGCGTGGTGCGCGGCGCCCACAAGCACGCCAATGCCCGTCGAATCGATGTAGCTCACCTGGGCAAAGTCGAGCTCAACGGCCTCAGTGGGCTGCTCGAGTGCCAAGTCGATGGCGTTGCGCAGGCTGTCGGCGTTAGAGATATCAATCTCGCCGGTTACCTTAATGGTGTAGAGCTCTGGCGTGGGGTTGGTGGAAATACCCAAATCCATGTATACGCTCCTTTACGTATCGAAAGTGCGGATAGTACGGGAAGTCGCGCGTTAGGCGCGCTCGGCACGCGCAAGCTCGGCAGCGACGAGTTTGACGGCCAGCACCAGCACATCGAGCGCGGCCTCCAGGTCCTCGACCGTGGGATAGCTCGGCGCGATGCGGATGTTGGTATCGCGCGGATCCCTGCCATAGGGCCAGGTAGCACCGGCCGGCGTGAGCTTGACGCCCAGGTCGGCGCAAAGCGCGGCGACCTTCTGGGCCGAGCCCTCGGGACCATCAAAGCTCACAAAGTAGCCGCCGCGGGGGTGCGTCCAAGTGGCGCAACCCGTATCGCCCAAGCCCTCGGTGAGCTTGCGCTCAACGGCCTCAAAGCGCGGGCGCAAAAACTCGGCATGCTTTTTCATGTGCGCCTTGACCGCCTCGATAGTGGGGAGGAAGCGCACGTGACGCAGCTGGTTGAGCTTGTCGGCGCTGATGAGACCGGCCTTCAGGCGCTTGGAGAACTCCGCGATAACCGCGGGGCTCGCACCGATAAAGCCGATACCGGCACCCGGGAAGGTGATCTTGGACGTCGAGGCGAATGCCACCACGCGGTCCTCGGTGCCCGCCGCGCGGGCAAGATCGAAGATGTCGGCGAGCTTGTCGGTCTCGTCGTACAGGTCGTGCACGCAGTAGGCGTTGTCCCAAAAGATGCGGAAATCGGGCGCGGCCGTGGGCATCTCGACCAGGCGACGCACGGTGTCCTCGCTAAAGGTGATGCCCGTGGGGTTGGAATACTTGGGCACGCACCAGATGCCCTTGATGGAATCGTCGGCGGCAACGAGGCGCTCGATCTCGTCCATATCGGGGCCGTTGTCGGTCATCGCGACGGGGACGTTCTCGATACCCAGATCGGCGGTGATGCCAAAGTGGCGGTCGTAGCCGGGAACCGGGCACAGGAACTTGACCTTCTTACCGTCGTGCGCGGCCTCGTAAGCCTCCCAAGGGTCGCTACCACATGAGCCGCAACGCCAGAACATACCGGCGATATCGTGCTCGATCAGCAAGCGCGACGAGCCCAGCACGAGCGTCTGCTCGGCGGGGCAACCCAGGAACTCCCCCGCTAGCTTGCGTGCCGAGGGAATGCCCTCAAAGCAGCCGTAGTTGGAGCAGTCGACGTTGCCATCGTGCAGATCGGCATCGGCATTGAGGATATCGAGCATGGGTCGAGAGATGTCCACCTGGGAGGGCGACGGCTTGCCGCGGGCCATGTCGAGCGCCAAGCCCTTGGCCTTGACCTCGGCGACCTCGGCTTTGAGCGCCTCGATGGCGGCATCGAGTTCGGTGGTTTCCATCTTCTGGTAGATCGTCTGCATGGGTGCGACCTTTCACGAAGCGGTACGTTGCAATTCTTCTAAGTATAGACCGCCACCGTCGCAACGGTATGAAGCCGTGATAGATTAAGTCCATCGCAATAAATTACGAATCGCCGCGCATGCCGGCATGGAGCGCCCAAGGAGGCACTATGGAGTACGGATCGTTCCAGGCCGAGGAATTCGGCGACCTGCAGCGCCTGGTCGACGGACTGTTTTACGACCGTCACGCCATCGACCGCCTGGATCTGATCGTACAGGCCGAAATCTTGGACCTGGCACCCGATCTCATGGAAATCGTAAACCTTTTGCCGCCCGGCTATTACGACCGCCAGTCACTTTGCGACCAGCTCAACTCCGCCTTGGCCGCCCACGGCTGGGGCGCCATCTACGGCACCGTGGAATAAGCCTCGAGGCCGACGATTTGGCCCGTTTCCCGACCTTGGCGGGTAGCGCGCAGAGATGTGGTGTAAGAGGCGGGGCATGCCCCGCCTCTTCCC
>CAJKZO010000034.1:0-14707 GCA_905204365.1 uncultured Collinsella sp. | reverse complement strand
TGCCTACATTTGGAGGAAGAGCTCGTGGAGGCGGGTGTCTTCGTCGAGTTCGGGGTGGAAGGTTACGCCGAGCTGGTTGCCCTGACGGGCGGCGACGATACGGCCGTCGACTTTCGCTAAGGCCTTGGCATTGCCGTGCACTTCGATGATGCGGGGTGCACGGATAAATGTTAATGGCACTTCACCGTCGATGCCGGCTACCTGCCCCTTGGTTCGAAAGCTGCCGAGCTGCCTGCCGTAGGCATTGCGCTCGACAAGTACATCCATGGTTGCCAAACGCGGCGTGCCCTTATCGTCGTGGGCGGCAAGGTCGTGAGCCAGTAGAATCAGGCCGGCGCAGGTGCCCAGGACGGGCATGCCTTCAGCGATACGGGCACGAAGCTCCTCGAGCATGCCCAACTCATCAAGCAGCTTCCCTTGAACGGTAGACTCGCCGCCGGGAAGTACCAGACGGTCAAAGTCCTGCTTCAAATCAGCCGCCTGCCTCAGCTCAATACAACGTGCGCCCAGCTCGGATAGCCTTGCCTCGTGCTCGGCAAAAGCGCCTTGGACCGCCAGCACGGCGACCGTTTGGTCTGCATAATCGCTCATGTGCGATCCCTTCTGCTGGACTAGCGCCCGCGCTCCTCCATGATAATCTCGATCTCGTCGGCGTTGATGCCCACCATGGCCTCGCCCAGGTCCTCCGAAAGCTCGGCGATGAGTTTGGCATCGGTGAAGTTGGCCACGGCCTTTACGATGGCGGCGGCACGCTTGGCGGGGTCGCCGCTCTTAAAGATGCCCGAGCCGACAAAGACGCCTTCGGCGCCCAGCTGCATCATCAGCGCGGCGTCGGCGGGGGTCGCTACGCCGCCGGCGGCAAAGTTCACCACGGGAAGCTTGCTCGTGGCATGAACCTCGCGTACCAGCTCGACCGGAACCTGCAGTTGCTTGGCTGCCTCAAAGAGCTCATCATCGCGCAGAGCAACAACGTCGCGGATCTGCTTTTGGATCTTGCGCATGTGGCGCACGGCCTGGACAACGTCGCCCGTGCCCGGCTCGCCCTTGGTGCGGATCATAGTGGCGCCTTCGGCAACACGGCGCAGCGCCTCGCCCAGATCGCGGGCGCCGCAGACAAATGGCACGTCAAACTGGGTCTTGTCGATGTGATAGACGTCATCGGCAGGGGAGAGAACCTCGGACTCGTCGATGTAATCGATCTCGATAGCCTGCAGGACCTGCGCCTCGACAATGTGACCGATGCGGCACTTGGCCATAACAGGGATGGAGACGGCCTCCTGGATGCCCTTGATCATCTTGGGGTCGCTCATGCGCGAGACGCCGCCTGCGGCACGGATGTCGGCCGGGATGCGCTCGAGAGCCATGACGGCGCAGGCGCCTGCCTCCTCGGCGATGCGTGCCTGCTCGGGCGTGGTGACGTCCATGATGACGCCGCCCTTGAGCATCTGCGCGAGTTCGCGATTGAGTTTGACGCGATCGGCCTTGCTGGTCTGTTCTGCCATGGTTGCTCCCTTGGTTGGCATGTGCATTGCTTGACGGAACATCCTATCGGGGAGCTGGGTATGGCAAAATACTCAGTTTTCGAGATAATAATAAGGTCAGCTTAATACCAGATTGAACAGCTCGATAAGGTCAGGTGGCAAACTCATGCTTGACTACAATTTGGAAAAACGCGGCGAAGCATCGCTTTATGAGTATGTTTACCAGCAAATTCGAGATGATATTGTTGCTGGACGTATTGCGGCGGGGGAGCATCTTCCGTCTAAGCGCGCCTTTGCCAGTCATTTGGGAATCAGTGTCATTACCATCGAGAATGCATATAGCCAGTTACTTGCCGAGGGCTATATTTGCTCAATGCCGCGTCGTGGCTACTACGCTTGCGAGCTTCCGGATGCACCGGTTTTGGCTTCGGCTGCGGAGGGCATCGACCGAGATGCCGCCTCTGCGGGTCCCAGCGCGCATGATGTCAACGGACAGGTCGAGCGATTCGATACACTTTCTCCTTCCGCTTTGGAGGCGGCGCGGCTTTGGCAAAGCGCACTACGGGCGACGCTGGCATCCGAAGATGAGCGCGAAATCTTTTCGCCCGCACCGGCGCAGGGCACTGCTCGGCTGCGACGCGCAATTGCTCACCATCTGCGCGGGACAAGGGGTATGAACGTCGACCCCAACAACATTGTTATCGGTGCAGGCGCCCAGCTGCTCGATACCATGTTGGTTCAGTTGCTTGGCGCTGACAAGGTGTATGCCGTTGAGGACCCGGGCTATTTGCGTCTGACGCGCATCTATCAGGCTATGGGCTGCAAAGTTCGACATATCCCGTTGGATGATGAGGGCGTGGACTTGAGCACTCTGCAGAAAAGCGGGACCGATGTCCTTCACCTGATGCCGTCCCATCAGTATCCGACCGGCCTTGTGACGAGCATTGCGCGTCGCTATGCGCTGCTGAGCTGGGCCGCAGAGCGACCAGGTCGGTATCTTATCGAAGATGACTTTGATTGCGAGTTTCGCCTTGCCGGCAAGCCGATTCCCGCGCTCGCGTCGATCGATGCCGCCCAGTCGGTTATCTACACCAACACGTTTTCGAAGAGCCTGTCATCGGCGTTGCGTTTAGCGTACATGGTGTTGCCTGATGAGCTGATGGAGCGGTTTAGGTGCGAGCTGGGTTTTTACGCCTCGTCGGTGAGCTCTGTTGACCAGGTTGCTTTGGCGCGTTTACTGGAATCGGGTGATTACGAGCGACATGTGAACCGCGTGCGCGTTCGTGCTCGCGAGGCGCGTGATGGCCTGGCGGCGCTTGTACGGAAGGCATTTCCGGCAGGGGAAGTCTCGATCGAGCATGCAGACGCGGGCCTTTACTGTACCGTGGTTGCGGAACGCGGAGCGGGCGGAAGCTCTTTTGTGCGGGCCCTCACGCGCTCGAGTATCCCTTTTGTCGATATCAGTGACTGTTATTGGTGTGCCGATGGCGCATCTGTCCCTGAAAACTCAAGTCAATTTCTAGTTCAGTATGACGATTTGAGTCCAAAAGCGCTAAATACCTTGGAATCGCAGCTAATGGGGGACATTCTGCAACCTAAGTGAGTAGACTTTTGGAACTTTGGCGACCAGGCAGTTTTGTAACAAGCTATCTACCTGCGGTTTTGAAAAGCAGGATGACCGGCCTGCTCGGGATGTTTAAAAAGGTCTACTCACTTGCCGCGCAAAGCTTCTGCATGAGAAAAAAATGGGGTTTTCAACAGAACTTCGTCCAGCTCTTGGCAAGCTTTTGGTCAGTTGGGGAGGGCTGTTGAAAACTTAGCAGTCCGTTCGGTGCCATTTTTGGTGCGTTCGCGCCAATGCGTGACTGACTGGGTTGAAATTCGTGTTTTCCTGTGCCTATGAAAGACCTACTTTGTGACATATCGGCTTTTAGGTACTGGCGTTTGCCCCCTCAGGTGCGCGCTTTGTGTCCGCCGCTTCCACGGCCGGAAGAAGACCGGCAGCGATATGATCTCGCCCGCAACCCGACGGCTGCGGTCGCGCTCGGTTTTCCGTTGTATACATTGGTTCGGTCGTGAAACAACCGGACTTGTCCTGCCAGCATTAGGCAGCGGCTGTTTCTTGGTGAGCTCCCCAGGGAATCCGTGCTGGAAACGGAGCATGGGTTTTTGGTTACGTCTCCTCTGCTGACGGCATTCATCATGTCGCGGCATCTGACGGATCTTCAGCTTCTTTTGGTATTGGCGGAGATGTGTGGCTTGTTTGCGGTGTGCGCTCTGCCGGCGGCATTTGAGGCGGAGCTTAGGCGTGCAATTGATTCAGGTGCGATTTCGACAACGTTCGGTTGGGTGCGCTGCCCGTCCGAGGACGGCACTGCCTCAAATTTATGGCGTCGAGACGCTTTGGTTTTGGGCGGAGACCTTGACCGTTTTTGTTCAGATGTTTGCGGGATGCGTTACGGCAATAGATTTATGGCGGTATCACAACTCGTTCCATTGGGTGCCGCGTCGCCTTTTGAGGTCGAGGCGTATTTGCTACTTGCACTGCCGCGATCCCTGGGAGGCGAAGGGTTTTGCGGCATAGAGCTTAATGTTGAAGTGATGCTAAGCACAAGTGCTCGAGCGATTGTGGGAAAGTCCCGTGTGTATATCGATCTACTTCTGTCTTCGCCGGACGGCAGGCGACAGGTGGCTATTGAATGTCAGGGAAAGGCCTCGCACGGACGCGCAGGGGATGGCTTGCGTGACGCTGACCGCATGACAGCCCTTCAAGCCATGGGCTACGATGTACTTCTCCTGACACACAGACAGATATCCGATGAGGATAGATTCCGCGCGATCGTTAAGGCCGTATGCAGGATGCTCGATGCTGAATATCATGATAAAAGCTCGGATGAGCAAAGGGCTGAGACACTACTCCGGTCTGAACTATTCGTTGACTGGACAAAATTGGGAGTAATCGACGGAAAGATGCCAGTTAGACACAAAACAGCTCGATCGTGGACGGCTGCGGTTCTAAGTGAGTAGACTTTTGACACTTTGGCGACCAGGCCGTTTTGCAATAAGTTATTTACCTGCGGCTTTATAAAGCAATATGGATGGCGTGCTTGGCAAGTTCCAAAAAGTCTACTCACTTAGTTTTTGACGAGAAACCTATGCCGAAGGCGGTCCTATTTCAGGGAGTTAACAAGTTTGTGAGGCACGAAAAAGGCCCGAACCATGCGGTCCGGGCCTTATCGAGCTAAAGATTATCTCTCAGGCGGCTGGCTTAGCCAAAGTAGCGCTTAAGCAGGCCGGCGAAAGCCTTGCCGTGGCGGGCCTCGTCGCGAGCCATCTCGTGCACGGTGTCATGGATGGCATCGAGGCCGGCGGCCTTGGCGCGCTTGGCAAGATCGGTCTTGCCGGCGGTGGCGCCGTTCTCGGCCTCAACGCGCATCTCGAGGTTCTTCTTGGTGGAGTCGGTCACGACCTCGCCCAGGAGCTCAGCGAACTTGGCAGCGTGCTCGGCCTCCTCGTGGGCAGCCTTCTCCCAGTACAGGCCGATCTCGGGATAGCCCTCGCGATGAGCGACGCGAGCCATGGCCAGGTACATACCGACCTCGGAGCACTCGCCCTCAAAGTTGGCGCGCAGGTCGGCAACGATGTCCTCGGAGACACCCTCCATCTTGGCGACGCCCACGACGTGCTCGGCAGCCCACTCGAGCTGACCCTCCTCCTGCTTCAGGAAGCGAGAACCGGGAACGCCGCACTGGGGGCACTTGAAGTCCTCGGGCAGCTGGTCGCCGTCGAACTCTTCCACATAACCGCAAACGGGGCAAACAAACTTCATGATTCGATCCTTTCGATCGATGGCGATTGTGCGCTCGTCCGGTCCCGTAAGGGCCCTCTCCGGACGTGCGTCTTGACGAGTTCTATTATCCATAAATGCAACCAAATGTGAAGCCTATTAGGAATGATTTTTAATAAAACAATTTTGAGATATGAAGATGTTGATTGATTAACGATTGGCGGGCCGTCTTTGACCGCCACTGAGTACAATCGGTCGAGCAAATGTTGACCAATCAACAAATGAGGGAGCCTCCTTTATGCATCTAGCCCGCCGCGCCTGGTGCCGAACGTATCAAACGGTTTTTCGCATCGCATTGCCGGTGCTGCCCTATAATGAGCCACGCATTCTGGAGCACGCTGAGGATGTGCCCACAGTGCTTCAAAAGCGTTCGATACAGCGGGTTCTTATCGTGACGGACCCTGGTATTGCACGTTTGGGGCTCACGGCATCACTCGAGCGTGCGCTTACGGCTCAGGGGATTGGCGTTACGGTCTATGCCGAAACGCGTATGAACCCCACGGTCTCGAATGTGGAGGAAGCGGCGTCCCTGTATCGAGAGAGCGCCTGCCAGGCTGTTATCGGCTTTGGTGGCGGTTCGGCCATGGACTGCGCCAAGGGCGTGGGCGCACGCATTGCGCAGCCAAACAAGCCCATCAACAAGATGCGCGGCCTGCTGCGGATTCATCGTCGCCTGCCGCTTCTCATCGCCGTTCCCACCACGGCAGGCACGGGAAGCGAGGTCACGCTTGCGGCGGTAATTACCGATGACGAGACGCACTACAAGTACCCCATTAACGACTTTGTGCTTATCCCGCGCTTTGCGGTGCATGACCCCGAGTTTACGCGCGGCCTGCCCGCCTCCATTACGGGGCAGACGGGTATGGATGCCCTGACGCATGCTGTCGAGGCCTTTATCGGCCGTAGCACCACGCCCTATACGCGCAAGATGGCGCGACAGGCGGTGCAGCTCATCCACGACAATTTGCTCGAGGCCTATGAGCATGGCGATGACATGCGTGCGCGCCGCAATATGCTTTCGGCGGCGTATAAGGCGGGCGTTGCGTTTACTCGCTCCTATGTCGGATATGTGCATGCCATCGCGCACAGTCTGGGCGGCCGATACGGAATTCCGCACGGTATGGCCAACGCGATCATCCTGCCGCACATGCTTCGCGCTTATGGTGACGCCGCCGCCCCCAAGCTTGCCGATCTTGCTCGCATGGCGGGCATTGCGTCGGCTACCGCGCAGGACAGTCTTGCGGCCGAGGCCTTTATCGATTGGGTTGACCGCATGAACGAGGCCCTGGGAATCCCCAAATATGTCTCGGGCATTCGCCGCTCCGACATTCCGCAGATGGCGGCGCATGCCGATGCCGAGGCCAATCCCCTGTACCCCGTTCCGCTTCTAATGGACCGCTTGGAGCTCGAGCATATGTACGAAGTCGTCGCGGGTGGTATGTTTGAGGACGAGAACTAGGAGGGTCCATGAACACCGAAGAAATCGCGCGCATCGTCGGCGATCAGCGCACCTACTTTAAGACGCACGCTACGTTTGATGTCGATGCTCGACGTCGCACGCTCGTGAGTTTACGCGATACGGTACGGGCGCATGAGGCCGATATTGCCCATGCGCTCAAGACCGATTTGGGAAAGTCGCATGACGAGGCATATATGTGCGAGATCGGCACGTCGCTTTCCGAGATTCGTCATCAGATCGCCCACGTGGCTCGATGGAGTCGTCCGCGCCTGCGTCCGTGTGACCTTGCCAACGCCGTGAGTGTGTGCAAAACGCAAGCCGTGCCCTATGGCGTCACGCTCATCATGGCTCCGTGGAACTACCCGTTTTTGCTGACGCTCGAGCCACTCGCCGGCGCCCTTGCCGCGGGCAATACCGTGGTCATCAAGCCGAGTGCCTATGCTCCGGCATCGAGCGCGGTGCTCAAACAAATCTGTGAGGAGGCGTTTGATCCGCGCCTGGTGACGGTTGTCGAGGGCGGGCGGGCCGAAAACGAAGCGCTACTCGATGAGTGCTGGGACAAGATCTTCTTTACCGGTAGCGTTCCGGTCGGCAAGCTCGTCATGGAGCGCGCAAGTAAAAACCTTACGCCCGTGACGCTTGAGCTGGGCGGAAAGAGTCCCTGCATCGTGGATGCGACGGCAAACTTGAAGGTCGCGGCACGGCGTATCGCCTTTGGTAAATGGCTCAACGTGGGCCAGACCTGTGTAGCGCCCGACTACCTGCTGGTCGATGCGCGCGTGCACGATGAGCTGTTGGGCCTCATCAAGGAGGAGGTCCGCCGCATGTTTGGCGAACATCCGCTCGATAACGAGGACTACGGGCATATCGTCAACGCCAAGCATTTTGCGCGCGTGCGCGGGCTGATCGATCCCGATAAGGTTGTGCTGGGAGGCACGGCGCGCGAGTCGTCGCTCAAGATTGAGCCGACGATCCTAGACGGCGTGACCCCCGATGACGCCGTGATGCAGGAGGAGATTTTCGGCCCCATCCTACCGGTACTGACGTTTGAGAGCTTAGACGAGGCCGAGACGTTTATTACGGATCGTCCGACGCCGCTGGCCCTGTATATCTTTAGCCAGGACCGTGCGGTTCAGCAGCGCTTTGTGCGCTACGTGCCCTTTGGCGGCGGCTGCGTTAACGACACGATCATGCACTTAGCTACGAGCCATATGGGCTTTGGCGGCATGGGCGCGAGCGGTATGGGTCAGTACCATGGCCGCGAGAGCTTCGATACGTTTAGCCACAAGAAGAGCATCGTGAACAAGGCAACGTGGCTGGACGTGCCATTCCGCTATGCTCCTTACGCAAGCTGGAAGCACAAGTTCGTGCGCATGTTTGTACACTAGAAAAGAGCGCGGGTAATACGAACAAGTGTTCCTATTACCCGCATTTTGCGTTAGACTACTGCTATGGAGCACGGATGGGCCAACTCCCTTTAGAAGGGATTTGGTATGAACGTAAGCGATGTTATTTCGTTATTGGCGTTGTTAATCGCGGCTATCGAACTCGGCCTGTTTATCGGCCGAATGAAATAGCCGCCCCCGCGTAAGCGAAGACGGCCACTTCTCACGATGAAAACGTGTATTGGAGTTGGCAAGACCCGCGGCAACGGGTGCCATCCGTGTTCCTATCTTATCTGCAAGCGTTCTGTCGCGCAAGCGTTGAGGCAAACGATTGAAGGACGCAGACAGGATGTATTTGTGTCCGCACGGGACCGTAGACTTCTCAATAAGGTTACACACCGGTTTATCCGGCCGTTAGAGGAGCTGCTATGTACGAGCCTTCACGTGTTCTTCTGTCGTTTCACATCGCAGGATTTCAATATGCCGACGGCGCTTTGGATCTAGGCGATCTTAAAGCGGGCGATAAGCTGACGCTGTGTGCCGAGCGCGATAATCCCCATGACCCCGAGGCGGTTGCGATCTACTACGGCAACACCAAGCTTGGCTATGTTCCGGGAAACGAGGTCGGCCCGCTGTCCTTGATGATGTATTACGGCCACGAGGACGTATTTGAGGCCCGCGTGCAACAGGTTGCCCCCGAGCGCAGCCCGTGGCATCAGGTACGCGTTGGGCTCTATGTGGTGGATGCTCGCTAGTCGGCAATGGAGGCTGCCATGTTTGATGACGATGACCTGTTCGATCTGACAGATGATCCGTTTGAGTGGGATATGCTACTCGATGACGATGAGTTGGAGCAGGACCGTAGGAAACGGCAGGACAAGAAAACTCAGAGTGACGCTTCGAAAAAGCAAGACAAACGCCGTCGAGGTCTGTTCGGCGGGCTCTTTGGCTAACCGACGCGCCAGAGCGTCTGTATACTAGGCACGTGTTAGACGCGTTGCGAAATGAGGACACAGACGATGATGTGGTTTACCGCCGACCTGCACCTGGGCGATACGAATATCTTGCACGACATGGATCGGCCGTTTGATTCGGTCGAGGAGATGAACCGCAAGGTCATCGATGCCATCAATGAGTGCGTGGCTGCGGACGACCGCCTCTATATCCTGGGAGACTTTACGTATCGCTTGCCCATGGCGGAGGCGGTGCGCCTGCGCGAGCGTATCGAATGCAAGAATGTGACGCTCATCCGCGGTAACCATGACGGCGACTGGGAAGATTCCGACGTACCGCAGATTTGGGAAGACGTGCGCGATTACCTGGAGATTGCTCCCGGCTATGCCAAGGGTCATCGTCTGGTGATGAGCCACTACCCCATGCTCAGCTGGAACGGCAAGGCACGTGGCGCCATTATGCTGCATGGGCATATCCACAGCAGGGGTGACCGCACCAACGCACGCAACCGCGATCGCGAGCGCCCCATTTACCGCTACGATGTGGGCCTCGACGCCAATGACTACAAGCCCGTAAGTCGTGATCAAATCCTCGGCTATTTTGGACTGTAATTCTCGGACCACCACAAAGGGGACAGGCACCTTTGTGGTGGTTCTGGCGCCGTTGCCATTATGGCGGCGGCGCCTTTTTTGTCCGTGCGGCGCGGTAGAGTGTAGGCGGTTGAAATTTGCGTCCATCGAGGAGCTGCTATGAACGAGATCAAGTGCCCGCATTGTGGCGAAGTATTTAAGGTCGATGCATCCGGCTATGCGGATATCGTCAAGCAGGTGCGCGATGCCGAGTTTTCGCGCGACCTGGACGAGCGTGTGAAGGCAGTTCAGCGCGAGGGCGAGCAGGCGCTGGAGCTTGAGCGCTCGCGTTCGACGGCTGCCTTGCAAAAGGCGGAGTCTCAGCGCAATGCTCAGCTTGTCGAGCAGAAGAACGCTGCAGCTCAGCAGCTGGCACAAGAAGTCGCCAAGCGCGATGCCGAGCTTGCCGAGCTGCGCGCCAAGCTTGAGGGCGCTGCCGCAGAGCGCGAGAGTGCAAGCCAACGCGCGGCGGTTGAGGCCCGTGCCGATGCTCAAAAGGAAAACGCCGAACTTCAGCGCGAAATCGACAATTTGCGCGCGCAGCTGGGGCGCAAGGATGACGAAGCCAAACTTGCCGAGGCGGCGGCACGCAATGCTGCTCAGAACGATTTGGCTGCACGTGATGCTCAGATTGCCGAGCTGCAGGCCAGGCTTGCCGCGGCGGACAAGGCCCAGGAGATGGCGCTTGCCGCTGCCGCGGCAGAGTCGCAGCGTGAGCTCGATGCCGCTCGCAGCGAGGCCGAGCGCGCGCTTGCTGACTATCGCGCGAAGGTGCAAGAGAAGTTTTCCGCCGCAAAGGCTCAGTCCGAGCAAGAGGCCGAGGGCCTGCGTGCCCAGCTGCGCGAGCAGGAACTGATGGCAAAAATGAACCTGTCAGAGGCGGTCGCCGCGGCGGAGCGAGAGCGCGATGAGGCACGTGCCAAGCTGACGAGCGAGCTGGCGGTGCGCGATTCTCGCGAGGAGCAGGCCAAGGCGGCGCACGAGCTTGAGCTTGCGCAGGCCAAGCGCGCGAGCGATGAGCTGATTCGCTACAAGGATGAAGAGATCGAGCGCCTTAAGGACATGAAGGTCCGCCTGTCCACCAAGATGGTGGGCGAGTCGCTCGAGCAGCACTGCGAGACCGAGTTTAACCGTCTGCGCATGACGGCATTTCCTAACGCGTACTTCGAGAAGGATAACGATGCGTCCGAGGGCACCAAGGGCGACTTTATCTTCCGCGAGAGCGACGCGAGTGGCAACGAGGTCATTTCAATTATGTTCGAGATGAAAAACGAGAACGACGAGACCGCGACCAAGCATAAAAACGAGGACTTCTTTAAGAAACTCGATCACGATCGTCGCCAGAAAGGCTGTGAGTACGCGGTGCTCTGCACGCTGCTCGAGCCCGAGAGCGAGCTTTACAACGCCGGTATCGTGGATGTGAGCTACCGCTACGAGAAGATGTACGTGATCCGCCCACAATTCTTCATTCCCATGATTACGCTTCTTCGCAACGCCGCTATGGGTTCGCTGCGCTATAAGCAGGAGCTGGCGGAGTACAAGCAGCAGAATATCGACGTCACGAACTTCGAAGCTAAGATGGAGAAGTTCAAGGACGGCTTCTCGCGCAACTACAACCTGGCGAGCAAGCAGTTCGAGTCGGCGATCAAGGAGATCGATGCCGCCATTAAGCAGCTCGAGAAAACCAAGGACGACCTGCGTCGCAGTACCGAGAATCTGCGTCTGGCCCACAACAAGGCCGATGAGCTCACCATTCGCAAGCTCACGTGGGGTAACAAGACCATGAAGGCGGCGTTTGACGAGGCACGCGGGGCTGCGCCAGAGACAAACGATGAGCCAGCCGAGGCGGATTCGTATGAGGTCGAGGATGCCGAGTAAGGCATAGCGTATAGTGCAAAAACGGGGCCGCTGGCGATATTGCCAACGGCCCCGTTTCGTTTCGTTCCGGTATGTTCGGCTAGTCCTCGAGCAGGTCCTCGATAAAGTCGACGCGATAGTTCTTGAAGATGACCTCGCCGCCGTCTTGTGTGGCGTCCAGATCGACATCGCCCCTGATGCCAAAGTCGTGGTCGCCATCCTCGTCGGCAAAAATCTGGTGCACGTGCCACACGTGATCGGTCTTCTCGTCGCTCTCGTCGATGGTAAACATCGCGGAACTGCGGGCGTCGCCGTCGGTGAGAATTTCCTCGTGCTGCTCGTGGTAAGCATCGAGTGCTTTTTGCCAGCGGATCTCGCTCATACCCCAGTCCTCGTCGAGCTCGCCCAGGTCGCGCACGTGTCCGCGGGCGGCAAAGGTTACGCGGCGGAAGAGTGCGTTGCGCACCAACAGCGTGCAGCCGCGACGGTCCGCCACGACCTCGTCGATGCCCTGCGGCGGCGCGGCATCGAGGGCTGCCGGGTTGCCGGCGTTCTCCCACTCGTCCACCAGGCTCGAGTCCACCGACCGCACCACAAAGCCCAGCCACGAGATAATGTCGCACAGGCGCTCGTCGCGTTTCTCGATCGGCACGGTGCGGTCGAGCGAGCGGTAGGCCTCTGCCAGGTAGCGCAGCAGAATGCCTTCGGAGCGGGCGATACCGAGCTTTTGAATATAGCCCTTAAAATCGCTTGCGCTCTCCAGCATGTCGCGCAGGACGCTCTTGGGCGAGAGCTGGTAGTCGTTGGCCCAAGGAACCTCCTGACAGTACTTGTCAAAGGCGGCGTCCAGCAAGTCCTCGAGCGGCTTTTCGTATGTGACGTCTTGGATGCGCTCCAAGCGCTCCTCATACTCGATGCCGTCGGCCTTCATCTCGGCCATAGCGCGATCGCGTGCGGCACGCTCCTGTGCGCGCAGCACCTGTTTGGGATCCTCGAGCGTTGCCTCGACCATCGAGATGAGGTCCATGGTATAGGTCTCGCTCTCGGGATCGAGCAGCTCCAACGCGGCAAGCAAAAACGGCGAGAGCGGCTGATCGAGCGCGAAATCCTCGGGCAGATCGACCGTCAGCGCGTAGTCGATGTCCGGTGCGGCGTCAGTCGGGGCGTCGGGTGCGGGCGGCACTTCGGTGCGCACGACGACGCCGGAATCGATGAGTGTGGCGAAGATTTCGTCGGCGCGAACCTCGAGCTTAGCCTTTTCCTCGGGGGTCTGCAGGCTTGTCTCGATGAGGTCGTGCACGCTGGCACGGGCATCGCCGCCCTGCTCGACCACGCTAATCACCATGGAGTGCGTGATGCGCAGGCGCGGCTTGAGTGTCTCGGGCTGCGTCTCGATCAGGCGCTCAAAGGTCTGCTTGTTCCAGGTGACAAAGCCCTCGGGGGCCTTTTTCTTTTTAATCTTACGGAGTTTTTTGGGGTCATCGCCCGCCTTGGCCATAAGCTTGGCATTTTCGATCTCGTGTTCGGGTGCCTCGGCGATTACCATGCCCTCGGTATCGAAGCCCGAGCGGCCGGCGCGACCGGCAATTTGATGGAACTCGCGGGCGCGCAGGCGACGCATCTTGTAGCCATCGAACTTGGTGAGCGCGGTGAGCACCACGGTGTGGATGGGTACGTTGATGCCGACGCCGAGCGTATCGGTGCCGCAGATGACGGGCAGCAGGCCCTGCTGCGCCAAGCGCTCGACCAGCAGACGATAGCGCGGCAACATGCCAGCATGGTGCACGCCGACGCCGCATCCAAGCAGGCGTTTGAGAATCTTGCCAAAGGCCGTCGAGAAGCTCGTGCCCTTGGCAGCTTCCTTAATGGCCTCGCGCTGGTCCTTGCTGGCGATGCCAAAATTGGCGAGCGACTGCGCCGTCGCAAGGGCGGCATCCTGGCTAAAGTGCACGATATAGAGCGGGGCCTCGCCACGGCGCATGGCGAGCTCGACCGTGCCCTCGAGGGAGGTCGTCACATAGTCGTAGCTCAGCGGCACGGGGCGCGGGGCATCGACGACCAAGTCGCAGGTAGCGCCGGTGTGTTCCTCGAGTGAGGCGGCGATGGCAGTCACATCGCCGAGCGTGGCGCTCATGAGCATGAATTGCGTGTGGGGCAGGGTGAGCAGCGGCACCTGCCAGGCCCAACCGCGATCGGGGTCGGCAAAGTAGTGGAACTCGTCCATGGCGACGCAGCCAACATCGGCATCTTCGCCCTCGCGCAGTGCGTCGTTGGCAAGGATCTCTGCCGTGCAGCAGATGACGGGCGCCTTGGTGTTGATATGCGTGTCGCCGGTGATCATACCGACGTTATCGCGGCCGAGCACCTGTACCAGATCGAAGAACTTTTCGCTGACCAGGGCCTTGATAGGGGCCGTGTAATAGCAACGCTTGCCCTGCGCCATGCCCATAAAGAGCATGCCCAGCGCGACGAGCGATTTACCCGATCCGGTCGGTGTTCCCAAAATGACGTGATCGCCGGCAGCCAGGTCCATGAGGGCCTCTTCTTGGTGATCCCACAGTTCAATGCCGCGATCGCTCGTCCATTCAAAGAAGCGTTCGAAGGCCTGATCGGGCGTGAGCCATGGTTCGGGCTCGCTGCCGTCCTCGGGCTCCCACCAGGTGGGGGAGAGCGCGCCGAGCGAGCCGAACTCGGCTTCGGTTCCCGTGCCGCCCGAGAATGAGCTGGCGGCGCCGGCGCCGGAAACGGTGCTGGCGGTGGTGTCTGTCGTGGTCTGTGCCATGTGGTTGCTTTCTCTCGCGTTTGTCCGCCAACTATTATGGCGTAGCGGCGCATCGATGCGTTTGCAGGCAAGAAAATGCAGGAAATGGGCGTTCTGCCCGGCCGTTTGGTGCAGTTGTCAGCTAAGTGAGTAGACTTTTTGCGATGTCGCGAGCACATGGATTTTGCACAAGGGTTCTATCTGCGGTTTTAGTTTTCGTTATGCGGGTTGTGCTTGGCTATTGCAAAAAAGTCTACTCACTTAGATTTGAGGGTCGTTTGTTGGCGCCTATTCGCGCTTGTTTGCCGACGTCGCGACCATCAGAAGCCCCTAG
>CAJKZO010000033.1:0-15002 GCA_905204365.1 uncultured Collinsella sp. | reverse complement strand
CCTGCTCGACCCACTCGCCGATCACGCTGCACAGCACGCGACGGAAGTACTCGTGGCGCGGATAGGACAGGAAGGAGCGGGAATCGGTAAGCATGCCCACAAAGTTGCCCAACACGCCCTCGTTAGCCAGAGCCGTAAGCTGCTCGCGCATGCCGACCTCGTTGTCGTTGAACCACCAGGCGGAGCCGTTCTGGATCTTACCGGCGGTCGGAGCCTCCTGGAAGCAACCCATGACGGTATCGATCATGGTGTTATCGATGGGGTTCAGGCTGTACAGGATGGTCCTGGGCAGGCCGCAGGTCTCCTGGATGGAGTTGAGGAAATCGGCGAGCTGGTCGGACGGCGTGTAGTTGGAGATGCAGTCGTAGCCGGTGTCGGGACCGAGTTTGGCGAACATGGCGCGGTTGTTGTCGCGCTTGCAGCCAAAGTGCAGCTGCATGGCCCAGCCCAGACGGACATACTCGCCGGCAACGAACTGCATAAAGGCAGTCTTGTACTTGAGGACCTCTTCCTCGGTGAGCGGCTCGGCAGCCAGACCCTTGGCAAAGATAGCCTCGATCTCGTCGACGGTAGCCGGGACGTACATAACGTAGTCGAGTGCGTGGTCGGAGGCGCGGCAGCCCAGCTCGTGAGCAACGTCGTAGCGCTTGGAAATGGCAGCCTTCATGCCCTCGAAGTCGCTGACCTCAACGCCGGCAACCTCGGAGAGGTGCTTGCAGTAGTCGGCAAACTCCTGGCCGCGCTCGATGCGCAAAGCGGCATCGGGGCGCATGGCGGGAACGACCTGAACGTCAAAGCTGTCGTCGGCGGCAATCTTCTTGTGCCACTCAAAGCTGTCGGCGGGGTCGTCGGTAGTGCAGATCATGCGGACGTTGGACTGCTTGATCAGGTTGCGGCAGGTGAAGCTGGCCTCGGCGAGCTTGGCGTTGGCAAGGTCCCAGACCTCCTGGGCGGTCTTGCCGTTGAGGACGCCCTCGTAGCCAAAGTAGCGCTTAAGCTCCAGGTGGCTCCACTCAAAGACGGGGTTGCCGACGCAGCGACCCAGGGTCTCGGCCCACTTTTGGAACTTCTCGCGAGCAGGGGCGTCGCCAGTGATAAAACGCTCGTCGACGCCGTTGGCACGCATCAGGCGCCACTTGTAGTGGTCGCCGCCCAGCCAAACCTCGGTGATGTTCTCGAAACGCTTGTCCTCCCAAATCTCCTTAGGAGAAATGTGGCAGTGATAGTCGACGATGGGCATGCCCTCGGCAAAGTTGTGGAACAGCTCCTCGCCGGTCTTGGTGCTCAGCAGGAAATCCTGATCGTCCATAAAGTTTTTCATCAAACAGCCCCTTTGCTGGCAAGGCGGGCGCACGGCGCGCTCGTTATCCTTTAGGTGAACGTTCACTATACTAATCCATTGCACCTCAAAAGGTGAACGTTCACCTAACCACCACGGGGTGAACGGTAGATTTTGCCCGTTCAACGGTTGCTGGGGATGTGACTTGCATGTATTGCGGACTGGTTGGCGTCCCCGAACACCGAACTTGAGCGCTTTTGCTCAGGTGGGTCATGTCCCGACGTACATTTTTGGGAGTATTCAGCATTGGAGCGCACCGTGCGCCATCCTCAGCGTCCTATTTGGAACGCAGATAGCGCCCGATCGGCATAAAAAGTGCCCCCGATGGCAAATTACGCCATCGGGGGCACTTAAAACAGTCGTTCTGCACCTCATTCAGGGCATGCCAATGCTGAATACTCCCAAAAATGCACGTCGCAAGAGGGGGTACCTGCTCAATCGGCTAAATACCCGCAAGTTCGCAGTAGCGGTCGACATTGCTGGCAAATACCATCTCGACGGCGCCCTTCTGGACGGGCACCGTCGGGGTCCTTCCCCACAGCAGATAATCGCCCAGCGTCTTAGCGCCGCGATACGCCAGGCTCGTCGGGTCCTTATAGACAATATTGGTAAAGATACCGCGGCGCAAGGCCAGGGCGCTTTCGGGAAACAGGTCGTTGCCGATCACCATAACCTGACCGGCCTTGCCGGTCGAGACGAGCGCGTCGGCAACCACTTCGGAACCAACGGCAAAAACGCTACAGATAAGTTCGGGGGCGTCCGGCGCACCCAAGCGTTTTTCGAGCTCATGCTCGAGTTGTTTGACTTGCGCATGGGCACCTGCAAGATCCTCAACCTGCCATGGAATATCACGTTCGCGCAGGTAATTGTGGAAGGCGCGGGCGGTTAGATAGTGCGAATCGGTATATGGGTCGCCTGTCAAAAGGAGCACGCGGGCGTCGGCCCCAGAAGCATGGACCAGGTTTGCCGCCTGCTCGGCCATAAGGCTGCCTGCCGTCGAATAATCGGCCAAGCTCGCACCCAAACGATTCAAATGCGGACGGTCGCCGTCGACAAGCTCAATCGTCACGCCCGCCTCGGCGATCTGCCCCAAAAGCTCAGTCGCACGATCGTCGCCCGGCGCATAGGCGAGCAAGCCATCAATCTTCTCGCCCACCTGCAGACGCTCGTCGATTTGCTCGAGTGCATCAGCGTAGCCGCCCACGCCAAATTCAACGCGCTCAACCGTAATGCCCCGGTCGATGACCTCCTGCTCAAAGCGGTTGCAGCCTTCCCACAGGTAACGGAAAAAGTACGCTCCCTCGCGCGATGCGCGGGGCAGGCAAAACACCAGGTTGATATCCTTGCGGCGCAGGCTCGAGGCACTCGTATTGCGATGGTAACCCATGGCCTCGGCCTTAGCATTCACCTTGGAGCGCACGGATTCGCTCACGCCGGCTTTACCCGTCAGGGCCTTGTGCACGGTATTGATGGAAACGCCAAGCTCGGCGGCTATGTCCTTCATGGTTACGCGAGCGCTCATGGGGATACTCCGTTATAGATAAGTTGCCAATTAACAGTACAGGTAACGATACCCCAAAATCACTCTTCAACTCGCCGCGCTCGCCCCCAAATGTGCAAAGCGCCCCGCGAACGGATGCTCGCGAGGCGCTTGGATGCCTAGACCTTATTTAATACCGCGGCCCAAGTCTTCGGCGATTTTGTCGACGCCTTTCAGCGCGGCGCACGTCTTTTTGTTGGAGCAATGCCCCGTGCAAACGCCACCCTGAGCGCAGTCGGCGCAGGTGCCCTTGCGGTAGATACGCACGCACACGGCGACAAACGCAATACCGATAACAGCCAGTACAACAATATCGATAGGTGCCATAGCAAGCCTCCTCTAGTTAGCCATCACTTACTTTACCCCATTCTCCACCTACCAGATAGGGACGTTTTATTTTGGTCGGTTTTATCTGCGGAAACGCCATATCTCCCCCACCAAAAAGCCCGAGTGTCGCTGGGACACCCGGGCTCGTGGAAAGGGGCTAATCCTTATTCGGACTTAAGCGGAAACTGCGGCGGAAGCAGTGTTGGTCTCGTCCTCGTCGGTCCATGCATGCTTGGGCATGGGACGGAAGATCTGGAAGAGCATCGCAACCAGCAGCACGATGGCCACAATCGTCCAGATACCAAACTGTCCAAGAACAAGCAAGTTGTAGAACTGGTTGATGAACAGGCCGATCACCCAAGCGAAGGCGCACTCGTAGCCGATGGCAATCGCGGTCCACTTGCCAGAGTCCATCTGGTTGCGGATGGTGCCAATGGCGGCAAAGCACGGAGCGCACAGCAGGTTGAAGGCACCGAAGGCAACGCAAGCGCCCATGGTGGGGAACATGCCGGCAAACGCGGTCCACAGGCGCGGGTCGGTCTCGCCCGCATCGGCGACGGACAGCAGCGAGCCGGCGGTGGCGACGACGTTCTCCTTGGCGACAAGGCCAGAGACGGTCAGCGCGGTGGCCTGCCAGGTGCTAAAGCCGAGCGGGGCGAAGATCCAAGCGACCAGGTTGCCGAGCATGGCAAGCACGGAGTAGTCCATGAACTCCTCGGGGATGCCGTCCATCGCAGGCAGGAAGCCAAAGGAGCCGTTGTAGCTGCCAAAGTTGGACAGGAACCAAACCACGACAGTGGAGGCAAAGATGACCGTGCCGGCCTTCTTGATAAAGGCCCAGCAGCGCTCCCACACGTGCAGCGCCCAAGAGCGGATCGCCGGGAAGTGGTAGGCAGGAAGCTCCATAACGAACGGCGTCGGGCGGCCGGCGAAGAGCTTGGTCTTCTTGAGCATAAGGCCCGAGGCAATGACGGCAAAGACGCCCAGGAAGTAGAAGAGCGGGCTGATCCACGCGGCGGTGGTGGAAGAATCGCCGATGATGGAACCCATGAGCAGGGCGATGATCGGCAGCTTGGCGCCGCAGGGGATGAACGTGGTGGTCATGACCGTCATGCGGCGGTCCTTCTCGTTCTCGATGGTCTTGGTGGCCATGACGCCGGGGACGCCGCAGCCCGAGGACACGAGCATGGGGATGAAGGACTTACCGGACAGGCCAAAGCGGCGGAACACGCGGTCCATGATGAAGGCGACGCGGGCCATATAGCCGCAGTCCTCCAAGAAGGACAGCATCACAAAGAGCAGGAACATCTGCGGGACAAAGCCGAAGATGGCGCCCAGGCCGCCGACAATGCCGTCGCAGACGAGCGAATCGACCAGGCCACCGTCCTCGGTGCCACCCGCCACAAGGGCGTCGTGGACCATGGTGGTAATACCCGGGACATAGGGGCCGTACTGTGCCGGGTCGACCGAGTCGGCATTGTCGCCCGCAGCCTCGACAGCTGCGTCGTAGGCGTCGCGACCCTGGCCGAGCACATACCAACCGTCGGTACCGAAGAGCTGGTCGTTGGTGAAGTCGGTCACCGTGCCGCCCAGGGTGGAAACGGCGATGTAGTACACGCAGAACATGATGACCACAAAGATCGGCAGGCCCAGGATACGGTTGGTAACCACGCGGTCGATCTTCTCGGAGGTGCTCATCTTGGCCGGAGCCTTGGTGAGGCACTCGTCAATGATGTGGGCAATCACGCCGTAACGCTCGCCGGTGATGATGGACTCGGCGTCGTCGTCGCAGTCCTGCTCGCACTGGGCGACCAGCTGCTCCACGCGAGCGGCCTTCTCCTTGGTAAGGTTGATGAGCTTGCAGGCGTCCGCATCGCGCTCAAACAGCTTGACGGCGTAGTAGCGACGCTTGTTGGCGGGAACGCTCGCAGGCAGGTTATTCTCGATGTGGTCCAGAACGTCCTCGATGGAGGAATCGAACTTGTGCTCCGGCACCTGGCCCTTAGAAGCAGCGGACTTCTTGACCTGCTCGAAGAGCTCCTTGATGCCCTTGTTCTTAAGAGCCGAGATCATCATGACCGGACAACCGAGCTTCTTGGAGAGCTTGTCCGTGTCGATCTTATCGCCGTTCTTCTCGACCAAGTCGGCCATGTTGAGGGCGACGACCACGGGCAGGCCGGTCTCGATAACCTGAAGCGCCAGGTACAGGTTGCGCTCGAGGTTGGTGGCATCGACGACTTGGACGACCACATCGGGCTCGCCGCTCATGAGGTAATCGCGCGAGCACTGCTCCTCGGGGCTGTAGGGGGAAAGCGAGTAGATGCCGGGGAGGTCCGTGATGGTAACGTTCTTGTCGCTTAGGAGCTTGGCTTCCTTTTTCTCAACCGTGACGCCGGGCCAGTTGCCAACGTAGCCGTTGGCGCCGGTGATCAGGTTGAAAAGCGTGGTCTTGCCGCAGTTGGGGTTACCCGCCAGCGCGACATGGATCTGAGAATCCGCCATTCAATCCTTCTTCCTTGTGTGCCTGTGCTGCTTTCTCCGCGCAGGCTGGATAATGTGCTTCAAAGTTGCAGCATTAAGTTAGAAAAACCTAACTTTATCTGCAGAAATATACGTCGCGAGCCCTTACTGGACCTCGACGACGGCCGCCTCCTCCTTGCGGATGGAAAGCTCGTAGCCGCGCACGTTGATCTCGACCGGATCACCGAGCGGTGCAACCTTCACGACCTTAAACGAAGTGCCCTTGATGAGCCCCAGGTCCATAAGGTGGCGGCGAAGCGCACCCTCACCGTGAAGCTTGACGATGGTAGAGCTCTCGCCCACCTTAACGTCACCCAACGTCTTCATTTACTTGTCCCCCTTTCAGTGCGTACAGAAATACCGTCGATTAACCGACGGTCATGATGTGCATGGCAACCTTGGAATCGATACCAAAGCGTGCGCCCAGCACCGTGACGATGATATTGGCGCCACTCGAGCTCACCACGTGGATTTCGTTGCCCTCGACAAAGCCGAGGTCCTTGAGGTGGTGTTTCATATCCTCATTGCCCTTTACACGAGACACGCGCACGGTTTCGCCCGCTTTTACCATCGAAAGCGGCATTGCCGGCATCTGCGGTCCGCAAGACATGAGTGGCTCCTAACGTCAGTTCGTCCTCAACATCGACGCGGTAAAAGTTAACCACGCCTATGTTCGCTATAGTAAACTAACACGTGGTTAACTTTTTGGAAAGGGTCCCCGTTCAGATTTCGAAAAAGTTTCCTATACGAAACAAAAGGGCGCGGCAAAGGACCATCTCTTTGCGGTGCCTCTTGATACCAATATAAATGTGACAAAGGGACTGTCCCTTTGTCACATTGTTACGGTTAAAGCGAGAGGTTTCTGATCGACGTTACGCAGGAAGCCTCATCCACGCCCGAAACGCGGAACACGATGTCCTCGCCGCACTCGCCGTAGAGAGCCATGAGTCCCATGACATCGCGGCCATCCGTGTGGCGATCACCAATCGAAACCGACACGTCACTACGGTGCTTGGCAATGATGTCATAGAGCAGCGCAACCGGGCGGGCGTGAAGTCCCAACGGATCTTTAATCGTCTTTGTAAACTCGACCATGTCCCCTCCCGCGGCATCGCACATTCGGCCAGCAAACCCAGCCACGTGGTAGTTATTGTAGCGTTAGATGCTTGTTGAAGCCCGCCAGAAGGCTCAATCGGAAAGCGCGTCCCGTTATTTGGCTGGATTCTGGGTCGCAGTTTCCAAAGGGACTCTGTTTGGGAAACTGCGACCCGTTTTGGACGCAAATTCCGGGTCGTAGTTTCCGCGACGTCCGGTCGCCCCATGCCCTCACAACCTCCGCGCATAAAAAACGAGGGAAGGCACACGTCCTTCCCTCGTTGCGGGCAATATGTAGCCGCTTGCCTACATCAGGCGCAGGCTGACGTCCTTGAGCTGGGCGCCACTAACGGCACTCGGGGCGCCCGACATGAGGTCGGAGCCGCTGGCCGTCTTGGGGAACGCCATGACGTCGCGGATGGAGTCGGAGCCGGTGAGCAGCATGCACACGCGGTCCAGACCCAGAGCAAAACCGCCCATCGGGGGCGCACCAAACTTGAGCGCCTCCATGAGGAAGCCGAACTGCGACTCGGCGCGCTCCTCGGTAAAGCCCAGGAGCTTGAGCATGGACATCTGCATCTCGGCGTTGTGGATACGCATACCGCCGCCGCCGGCCTCAAAGCCGTCCATGACAAAGTCGTAGGTGCAAGAACCGGCCGCCAAAGGATCGGCCTCGATCTTGGCGATGTCGGTCTCGGTCGGCAGAGTGAAGGGCTGGTGCTCGGCAGCGTAAGCCTTGCAGTCCTCATCCCAGTGGAACAGCGGGAAGTTGACGACCCACAGGAAGTCGTGACCCTCGCGCTTGATCTCAAGCGCATTGGCCATGTGCGAACGCATGCCGCCCAGGATCTCGTCAGAGAGCAGGCGCGGGCCGGCGGCGAACATCACAAGGTCGCCGGGCTCGACGTCCATGCGCTCGCGCAGAGCAGCCATCTCCTCGTCCGAGAAGAACTTGACGATGGGGCTGTTGATGGAGCCGTCCTCACGGAAGGCGATCCAGGCCAGGCCCTTGGCGCCAAACGTGGAGGCCACGCCGGCGAGCTTATCGATCTTGGCACGTGCCCAGGCACCGGCGCCCTTGGCGTTAATGGCCTTGACGACAGAGCCCTCCTCGTTTGCGGCAGTCGCAAAGACCTTGAACTTGGAGTTGGCAAAGATGTCGGTCAGGTCGACCAGGTGCATGCCATAGCGGGTATCGGGCTTGTCGGAGCCATAGGTGTCCATGGCATCCCAGTAGTTCATGCGACGCAGCGGCGTGGGCATCTCGACACCCATGCGGCCGAAGGCGTCGGCCAGGACCTCCTCGAGCGCGCTCATGACGTCGTTCTGGTCCACGAAGGACATCTCGATATCGACCTGGGTGAACTCGGGCTGACGGTCGGCACGCAGGTCCTCGTCGCGAAAGCACTTGGCAACCTGGTAGTAGCGCTCGACGCCACCGACCATGAGCAGCTGCTTCAGGAGCTGCGGGGACTGCGGCAGGGCGTAGAAGTTACCCGGCTGAATACGGCTGGGAACGATGAAGTCGCGAGCGCCCTCGGGCGTGGACTTGAACAGGGAGGGCGTCTCGACCTCCATGAACTCGCGGTTGTGCAGCGCCTCGCGAATAGCAAAGGTGAAGTCGGAACGCAGCTTGAGGTTGGCCATCATCTCGGGACGACGGAGGTCCAGATAGCGATAGCGCAGGCGGGTGTCCTCGCTGGTCTCGATGCCGTCCTCGATCTGGAACGGCGGAGTGACGGACGTGTTGAGCACCTCCGCGTGGTCGGTCAGGACCTCGATCTCGCCGGTCGCGAGCTTGGTATTGGTGGTCTCCTCGCCACGGGCGCGCACGACGCCGTGGATCTTGATGGGCCACTCGGGACGCATGGTCTCGGCGATCTTAAAGGCGTCGCCGTCGGAGTGCTCGGGGTCGAAGGTGAGCTGCGTGATGCCCTCGCGGTCGCGAAGGTCGCAGAAAATAAGGCCGCCGTGGTCGCGGCGACGGCTCACCCAACCGGTGAGGGTGACCTCTTCGCCCACGTTCTCGCGGCGAAGCTCGCCGCAGGTACGGGTGTGCATGGAATGCTCGTCAATGGGACGGGTCTGGCTCATACCAGTGATCCTCCTTTATGGATCTGTGCCGCCCCGTGTCGTTCCGGGCGGCGTCGTACAGATTTGCCCAGCCTGCGTAAACCGCGCAGCCGGACATGGCGTTCTATCTTATCTCACCCGCGTCGATGTACCGCGAAAAAGTAGCTCTTGCCCAAAGACTTGACGGAGACGAAACAATTGACGCACCGTGGCCGTCGCCCAGGCGTGCGGCGTGCGACAATGTGCCCCAATACAACTGCGCTCGGAAAGGCCCGCTATGACTGCACGCCTCATCGTTATGGATATCGACTCCACGCTCATCAACCAGGAAGTCATCGACCTGTTGGGCGAGGAAGCCGGCGTGGGAGAGCAAGTTGCACAGATCACCGAACGCGCCATGCGCGGCGAGCTTGACTTTAAGCAGGCGCTCGAGGAGCGCGTGGGGCTGCTTGCCGGCTTGGATGAGAGCATGTTCGAGCGCACCTTTGAGCGCGTGACGTTTACTCCCGGCGCGCTGGAGCTTGTGCGCTCGGCGCACAGCAAGGGCTGGAAGGTCGGCGTGGTAAGCGGTGGCTTCCACGAGGTCGCCGACAAGATCGTGGCCGCCGCGGGCATCGATTTTTGCCTGGCCAACCGCCTGGAAGTCGTGGACGGCAAGCTCACCGGCAAGCTAGCGTCAGACATTGTGACCAAGGAGTCCAAGCTCATCCAGCTGCTGGATTGGGCGGTTGAGTGCGGTGTCGACATGGCTCACACCGTCGCAATCGGCGACGGTGCCAACGATATCCCCATGATTCAGGCCGCGGGCACGGGCATCGCGTTTTGTGCCAAGCCCAAGACGCGCGAAGCTGCCCCGTTTGCCATCGACGAGCGCAACCTGATGCTCGCCATGGACATCATTCTGCGCGACTAGCCGATCCGTCTAACAATTGAATCAGTCTGTCCTATAGTTTCCGAACAATTTTGTCTTAGTGTTCGGGAACATACCCTTTGAGTGCTAGACTTTGCGCCGTCGAAGGGAACATATATGGATAAGCGAGATCTTGAGCAGCTGCTGAGCGATGTTGCCGGCGGATCAGTCGCCCCTGCCGACGCGCTTACGCGCATCCAGACGGCGCCAACCGCCGATCTGGGTTTTGCGCAGCTCGATCTTTCGCGCGGGGTGCGCCAGGGAGCCGGCGAGGTTGTCTACGGCGCCGGTAAAACCGCCGAGCAAATTGCCGCCATTATCGAAGCGCTGCGCGATGCCGGTCAGGAGCGCATCCTGGTCACGCGCCTGGACAGCGAAAAAGCAGCCCGTACCTCGGAGCTTCTCGGCAACGACATCGACCTGGGATATGCCCCGAACGCCCAGCTCGCCCTGGTGGGTGGCAAGCCCTCCCCCACCGGTAACGGACGCGTTGTCGTCGCCTGCGCCGGCACGAGCGACCTGCCCGTCGCCGAGGAAGCCGCGTTGACGGCCGAGTTCTACGGCAACGAGGTCGACCGCCTCTACGACGTAGGCGTCGCCGGCCTGCACCGCTTGCTCGCGCATGCCGAGGAACTTGCCCAGGCGCAGGTGGTCATCGCCATCGCCGGCATGGAAGGCGCCCTGGCGAGCGTTATCGGCGGTCTGGTAAGCTGTCCGGTCATTGCCGTTCCCACCAGCGTGGGCTACGGCGCGAGCTTTGGTGGCGTAGCCGCGCTGCTCGCCATGCTCAACTCCTGCGCCAGCGGCGTTTCGGTCGTCAATATCGACAACGGCTTTGGCGCCGCCTACCAGGCAAGTCTTATCAATCATCTGAGCGCCGGCACACCTCGCGCCCGCTAAGGAGCATTCCATGTCCAACCATCAGCATACGCTTATCATCGACGGCACCTCGGGCATCAGCGGCGATATGACCGTCGCGGCCCTGCTCGACCTGGGCGCCAGCGAGGAGCACCTGCGCGAACAGCTCGCCACGCTGCCGGTCGACGGCTTTGAGATTGCCGTCACGCGTGCAAACAAGCACGGCATCGACGCCTGCGATTTCGACGTCCAGCTTGCAGAGGAGCTCGAGAACCACGATCACGATATGGCCTGGCTCTACGGCAACGAAGCAGCTGCCGAACACACGCACGAGCATGAGCACCACCATCATGATCATGGCGAGCACGAACACGAGCACTGCCACGAGCATGACCATGAGGCCCATGGCCATGGCCACGAGGACCACCATCACGCCCATCACCATCACCACCGTTCTTTGGCGGACGTCACCGCCATCATCGACGGCTCACAGCTAAGCGATGGCGCCAAGCGTCGCGCCCTTGCCATTTTTTCCGTACTCGCTGCTGCCGAGGCCAAGGCTCACGGCAAAACGCCCGACACCGTCCTGTTTCACGAGGTGGGCGCCGTCGACTCCATCGTCGACGTCTGCTCGGTCGCCATCTGCCTCGACGACCTGGGTATTGAGGACATCGTGGTCGAGTCGCTTTCCGAGGGCCACGGCACCATTCGCTGCGCCCACGGCCTCATGCCCATTCCCGTCCCCGCTGTCGTCAACCTGTGCCAGGCGGGCAATATCGCCCTCACGCCTGCACCGGTCGCCGGCGAGCTCGTGACGCCCACGGGCGCCGCCATCGTCACTGCTCTGCGCACGTCCGACCAACTGCCCTCACGCTACCGCATCGAAGCCGTCGGCTACGGCGCCGGCAAGCGCCCCTACGAGGGCTGCTCCGGGACGCTCCGCTGTCTGCTCGTTGACGCGGACGCATAGCCATGGATGCCCGCAAGGCCAAAAGCCGCGCCGCGATCGTCGCGGCGTTCTCCGAGCTGCTGCGCGAAGAGGACTACGGCAAGATCACCGTCGGCGACATCATCGCTCGCGCCCATGTGGGTCGGGCCACGTTCTACGGCCTCTTCAAGAGCAAAGACGACCTTCTGTCCGAGCTCGTGAGCGACATCTGCACCCACGCCCTCGACGACGATGGCACACCGCTCGACGACCCACTCGTGCAGGTCGAGCACATCCTCAACAACCTCTGGGAGCGCCGCCAGGGCGTCCGAGCCCTCGTAGCCGGCGCCGGCTCACGCGTCTTCGCCGACTGCTTACGCAAAACCATAATGTCCCGAGCAGCCGAAACCGTCCCCAACGACCCAAACGGCCCCGCCGCCGCCATGGATCGCAGCTTCCTACTACACCACATAGCCTCAAGCTTCGTAGGAATGGTCCAATGGTGGGCTTGGCATAACTTCCAAGCAGACAAAGCCGACGTAGCCAAAGACTACCTCTCAGCCATAAAACCCCTCTTCAACTAAGTAAACCCCTCATCCCAAAGTTCCGCCCTCATCTCAAAGCCCCGCCCCAACCCAAAGCACAATCCATCCCAAAGTATCGACAACAGCCCAACGCCCCTACCAGCAACAAGCCCCTCCCATCCAAATTCAGATATATATGTTGGGTTGCTTGTACGAACGCAACAAAGACCCCGCAGCTGGCCGCATGGGGTAACCTCCCAGCGCATTCCGCAGGACGCAAAAAGGCTCGCCGCACGAAGTGCGCAGCGAGCCTTTTTGCATGTCCGAGGACGCGCTGGGAAGTTACCCCATGCGGCCAGCGGACAACTATGTAGCCTCAGACTAGAACATGCCCAAGAAGCCGTGCACAAACAGTGCAGCCAGAGCGGCACCGATAAACGGAGCGATGCCAGGAACAAGCAGGCCGTACTTCCAGTTGTTGTCGGCCTTGTTCTTAATCGGCAGAACCTGATAGGCCATGCGAGGACCAAGGTCACGAGCCTGGTTCATGGCGAAGCCGGTGATGCCGCCCATGCCCATGCCAACGGCCCAAACGATCAGGCCGACGCAGATAGCGAGCATCAGAACGTTCTCACCAGCGCGGCTAGCGGCAGCAAGGATGGCGCTGATGAACACAAAGGTGCAGATAGCCTCGCAGAAGAAGTTGCGGGCATAGTTGGTGCCCTCGGTGGTGGGGTTGGTCGAGAAGATGTTGCGCTGGGCAATGGGGTCGACGACGCCCTCGGAAGCCTTGAACTCATCGGCATACATAAGCCAAGCGATTACGGCGCCCACAAAGCCGCCGAGCATATCGGCAATCATGAAGGGGATGCAGCTGCTCCACGGCACCAGGCCGACGATGCACTGGGCAAGCACCATAGCCGGGTTCATGCACACGGCGCCACCAAAGACAAACAGGCAGACCGAGATGCCAAAAGACCAGGTGGTGATGGCAAACATATGGCCGGAGCCCTGATACTTGGTGCCCTTGAGCACGGTATCGCAGTGCACGCCCACGCCAAAGATGATCATGAGGGCCGTTGCGCCGAATTCGCAGAGGAGTTTGGTAAGCATAAAACCTTATCTTTCTTGTCGGTTATAAACGATTCGTTTGGGCCACGCACTAGTGCTGCGCGACGACAACGCCCAGGCCATCGGGAATGACGGCAACCTTGGCATCGGCACCCTTCATCTCAAAGGCGAGCTTGAGCGCCTCCTCGAGGGTGTTGACCGGCGTCATGTGCATATCCTTAATCATCTGGTGATCGCACAGATCGGTGACCATGATCACAGGGTGATGTGCCAGGATGCGGGCAAAGATCTGGCTCGTCCACTGGTCGGGCAGGGTCTCATCCTTAGGACGGTCGATGCAGGCGCGCTCAAACTCTGCCGGATCATTGTCGGCGATGTTGTGATAGAAGCCCTCGCCACCGTGACCGTCGGCACAGCCGGCGACGTCGATGATCACGCCGCCCTCGGGAAGCGTGGCCTCGGCAGAGCACATGCCCTTCACGGCCTGGTAGATGTTCTGGTCGAGCGGGTAGCCGCCGTTGGTGGTGATGGCAATCTCGCACTCGACGGGATCAACGCCGGCAAGGCTCTTCACGAACTCGCAGCCAGCCTCGTGCGCCTTGTGGATATCGCCGGCAAAGGAGCCGATGACCTCGTGCTTGCCGTTGAGCACCACGTTAAGCACAAAGGCAAGGTGAGCCATCTCAGCGGCGGCAAACATGTCCTCGCTCACGTGGTTGTGGCACAGGTTGCCGGCACGCGAATGGGAATCATTCACAAACTGACCGTTGTGGTTGTACATGATGGTCTTGTAGCTGGCAATGCCGGGCAGCACGGACTTGCGGCTGCCAGAGAAACCGGCAAAGAAGTGCGGCTCAATAAAGCCCTCGGCAAGCAGCAGATCGCAATCGGCGGCAATCTTGTTGATGATGCACTCGCCGCCAGAAGGCAGGGTGCCGATCTTTTTCATCATGCTGTCGTCAGTCGCGACGTGCATAACGATTTCCTCGTTGGCAACGATCTCCTCGCCGTACTTGTTGACGAGCTCCTCGTGCGTCGACGGACGATGCATACCCGTAGCAACCAGAATGCGAACGCGTGCCTCAGGCGCAGCGGAGTGGATGTGATGCAGCAGAATAGGCATCGTCACACGCGAGGGAACGGGGCGCGTATGGTCGGAGCTAATGATGACGATATCCTTCTTGCCAGCACAAAGCTCCTCGAGCGAAGGCGAGCCATAAGGGTTGGCAAGCGACTCCTCTACCAGCTCTTCCTGCGATTTCGTGGTCTTAAACTCGTTTTGATGACCTTCCATCACACCCGCGAAGTTCTTATCCTCGAGCTCTAGATGCAACGTCTTATGGTCAAACGGTAGTTCACATTCAAACAATGACGAGCGCCCTCTTCCTTTCAACTGACACACTAGATAAACCGTTGGAAGGATACGCCGCTCACCGAAAAACACCACCGTCCACCGACTCATTAACACAACGTTCATATTTGACCCGCAACAAAACGGCCGCGATCCCAAACGGAACCGCAGCCGCTACAGTCGTAAGGCGAGAAGCACCAAATGCGCCACCGGGATAGACCCCATCCAAAACGCGCGGAGCGCACCATTATTCCCCCAGCCAGTAATCCGCCGAAGACCGGACATCACAGGGCCCGCCATCAGTTTACTTTTAGGCACACTCCGCAGGACGCAAGAAGCCCTCGCCGCACGAAGTGCGCAGCGAGGGCTTCTTGCATGTCCGAGGACGTGCCTAAAAGTAAACTGATGGCGGGCCCGGACGACTACATGGCTATCGATTACCCCGTGTTCTGCAATCCTGCCGAGC
>CAJKZO010000032.1:0-15380 GCA_905204365.1 uncultured Collinsella sp. | reverse complement strand
CCCCCCACGACGCTAGTTCAGCTTGGTGCCCGGTACTTGCGGTGCCTCTTTAAGCAACGCTTTGAGCTCGTTCAAAATGGAAACGGGCTGACGGTCGACGCCGTCCAGATGGAGCGTGGCCACGCGAATGGGCGGCTGATATTCAAGCGAGCCGATGAGCACGGGAGAACCCAGGAACCGTTCGATGTCGCCTGCGATCTCATCGATTGCCTCGGGGCCGAGCTCATCGAAGAGTGCCACGAACGTTGGCCCCGTCGAGCGGAACAGGCGGCCCTTGCCGCGCGAACAATCCATGAGGCAGGCGGCGCTTTCGGCGAGCACGCGGTCGCCTGCATCGAATCCAAAGCGGGCATTGACCTCGGCGATATCGTCGACCTTAATGGCAATAAAGCCTGCCTCGCGCGCCACGCGACGCATTTCGCCAATGGCGTTGACCAGGGCGTGAATATCGCCCAGGCCGGTCACGGAATCGGTCGTATCCGCTAGGCTTCGGTTGACAATAATGCCCACATACATGCTGGGCTCGGTATCGGTTCCATCCAAGCGGTAGCCCGTGCAGTCGCAAAGCGCGTATTTTCCAGTGGCATCCATTACGCGATACTGCATGTAGTGGAAGTGCCACGTGCCGTTTATCACCATGTCGAGCTCGGCGCGTACGTTGTCGCGGTCCTCGGGATGAACGCGGGCAAGCCACATATCGACCGAATTAAAAGGGTGCTGGGAGGGCAGGTCAAAATCGCGCACGGCGTTAACCGACCATTGCGATTCGCCCGTATCGAGGTTAAGGATGAACGGATAGCGCGTCTCGGAGCTCATGGAGATCGCTTGGAACACCCGGTCGTTGCAGGGAAGCTGATCGACGATTGGGCGTTGCGGCGCGTCATCGTCTTTCGGTTGCTGCGCACGATGCATAAGCTTATAGCGATACATCTTGCGATCGGCATCCATCGTCATCTGGCGACGCGTGTCGCCAGCAAGTGGATCGACGCGCGAGCAGCCAAAGCTAAAGCTGCCGATCATGGGCGCCTTGCCACCTGAGCTCGCCTCGATCAGCCTGGTACGTACCTGCTCCAAGCGCTGCTCGAGTTCAATCTCGTTTGCGGAGAGCGAGATAAGCACAAACTCGTCTCCACCGATACGGAACAGCATCTCATCGTGCTCCATGGTTTCGGAGAGCGTGCGGCAGATGGTCAGAATATAGCGATTGCCTTCGGCGTGGCCAAACCTATCGTTGCAATGTTTGAGATGGTCGATGTCAATATAGGCGCAGGTGAAGGGGTCGCCTTTGTGCCAGAGTTGCTCGACGTGACGGTCGAGTCCGCTGCGGTTGCCCAAGTTGGTGAGCGGGTCGATATAGGCGTTGCTCTCAAGCAGCCGGCGCTCTTGTTGCAGGATGGCGTGCGTCTTTTGCAGTTGCTCGCCAACGGCGCGTAGCCCAGCGGGCAGCGCGGCAACATCGAGTTCGGCGGTCGAGATGCCATTCGCAAGTCGCTGAAGATAGGCAATAATCGATTGCTCGCCCAGGCGATATGACTCGTTCATGATGGATAACCTCCTTGGGCGGAACAATGGTTTGTATCATATCCCCAATTCGGTTTGAATTGGGGATATAAGTTAGCTAATGGAGGCAAATTCCCCCTTCGGCGGTGGCGTTTTGCGCGCGAGCGTATCAGTTGTTATTGCCACCATCGAGCAATGCCTCAAAATCCTTCGCCGGCATGGGGCGGTAGTAGAGGAAGCCCTGAGCGTAGCGGGCGCCCATTTGTCGTAGCATGTTCGCCTGCTCATTTGTCTCGACGCCTTCGACCTCGACGGGCAGATGGAGCGACTGTGCCATTTCGAGCATCGATGAAATGATTTGCGTGCTGCGGCCTTGATCGCGGTCGGTGGGTACAAAGGCGCGGTCGAGCTTGATGACGTCGACGTTGACGTTCTTGAGCATCGCGAGCGTGGGCTGACCGGTGCCAAAATCGTCCATATAGGTCGAGAAGCCGCGGGTGTGCAGGTCGGCCGTCAGTTTGTCCACGGCCTCGGACTCTCCCGTATAAGCCGTCTCAGTGATCTCGATACGCATGAGCTCGGGCGGTAGGTTGTATTGGGCGGCGAGCGCCCCCATATGCTCGGCAACGTCGCAGGCAAGGATATCCACGCGCGACACATTAAGCGAAACCGGAACCACACGAAGCCCTCGATCGATGCGCTCGCGCAGCCACGAGGCGACACCCTGCCAAATGTACTTGTCGAGCGTCACCACAAAGCCGCTTTCCTCGAGTGCGGGGATAAACGTTGCGGGCGAAATGAGAGAGCCGTCCTTGTCAATCCAGCGGGTGAGTGCTTCGGCGCCAATAATCTCGCCGGTTTCCATATCGACCTGGGGCTGCAGGTAGTACGTGATACGGCCGTTTGAGAGCGCGTATTGGAACTCGGTCAGCATGCGGTGGAACGCAATCTCGTGCTCATATTCCTCGGGGCGGAAAATAGCAATGCGCTCCTTGAAGTCGTTTTTGGCGCGTCGATTGGTAAACATGGCCTTGGCCTGGGCATCGATGGTGATTTCCTCGCTAGCGTCGATGGGGCATACGCCCATGGACGGCCAAAAGCCTACGCCGTCGTCGTGCTTGGCTACAGCCTCGCGCACGCGCGCATAGACTCGGTGAACGAAATCGTGCTCAAAGGGTATGAGCAGACAAAAGTCGTCTTGTCCCCAGTATCCCGCGACACCCATGTCGGCGTTCTCGATATCCTTGAGCACCGTGCCCACATCGGCAAGCATACGGTCGCCTTCGGTCTGTCCATACCATTCGTTAAATAGGCGCATGTGGCCCATGTCGACGGTGGCGATACACCAAGCGCCGTCGCGCCTTGCCTTGATGAAGGCATTGGCACGGCGCATAAACTCGCTGGGGCGGTAGAGGCCTGTGAGCATATCGAGGTGCTCGGCGACGGCGCCTTTGCGTTCCATCTCGGGTATGGGCAGACTGTCGTTGGGAACAAGTCCGCCGGCCGTGCGAAGGCGACGATCGAGTTCGCCCAAAACAGTCGATGCTTGGGAGTCCAGGCGTTCGTAAAAGGTCGGGACGACAAGACAGACGGGAGCAATGGTGTCGCCTGCGATTTGCACAGGAGCGAAAACAGCCTCTTTAAGGTGGTGGGTCAGTTGCTCGAATGCCTCGTGGTCCAGGTCGTTGCTGAGCACGACGAACTGGACGCTACGTGAACGGTAGACCCTGCTCCTGCCGCGGGTGATCGACAGCATGCGGCCTGCGTATTCGGCGAGCATGTTGTCGACAGCCTCGGCTCCGTAGAGCTCGTTGAGCTTTGTCGTGCCACGAACGCGCACCGCTATAAGGCCCGTCTCGCAACGGTCGCAACGACAGGCGTCGATGGCATTGACCAACATGCGCTGGGTGCCGAGGCCTGTCGCGGCGTCGACGGTTTCGGCAAGTGAGTGGTTGACGAGCTCGCCGACATAGAGCGAGGGTACATTTTCGTCGCCGTCGATGCGAAACCCGCGAGCACGGCAGAGGACGTAGTCGCCGACGGCATTGCGCACACGATACTGCATGACGCGACGGTGCTTGGTGCCGTTATAGACCTGGTCGATGTCGTTGATGTAGGCCTCAAGGTCATCGGGATGCACGCGCGTTTTCCAGTAATCGCGACAGTTGTCTATGTGCTCCGAGGGAAGGCCAAGATCGCGCAAGGCGCCTTGCGACCAAAGGGTGCGATGTTTGTCCAAGTTCTCGATAAAGAAATAGCGGCCCTCGTTGAGCATCGAAAAGGCGTCGAAAATGCGATCGCTTATTTCGAAGTCGTCGGTGTGGACTTGCGAGATATTGCGCCGATCAAGGTGTACGGCATGACGTAGCTTGTAGTCGTACATGCGATGGTCGGCATCGAGTGTCATGCGATTGGGGGCCTCGCCCAGGGCGGGGTCGGCATGTGACACTCCGTAGCTAAACGAGTGAGGCATCTCGGAATCGTTGTTTTTGAGCAGGACCGTTCGGCAGTGTTCCAGACGTTCGGCGAGGTCGTCCTCGGTCGCAACCGTAGACAGGATGGCAAACTCGTCGCCGCCTATGCGAAACGCCGCCTCGTCCACCTTCATATACAGCTTGAGATAGAGGCTTACCTGCAAGATATAGCGGTTGCCCTCGTCATGCCCAAAGATGTCGTTGCAGTGCTTAAGGTTATCGATGTCGATAAACGCCATGGTCACGGGCAGTTCCTGCTCCCAGATTTCCTCTAAGGAGCGAGCAAAGCCGCCGCGGTTGCCAAGTCCGGTAAGCTGGTCGGTAAAGGCGGTCCTAATCAGATCATCCTGACGCTCGAGAAGGTCGCGAACGTTCTTTTCGAGCGTTTCGGTGTAATTGCTGACAGTATCCATGTCGTAAGCGGCTTTCTGAGGTCGGGCGGATTGCGTCGGGCGAGCTCGTTGTGCACACGCGTTGTTGTTCGGCGCTTTGCGTGTATCCAGGCCCCGCCTTGCTGCGTTGTTGGGTTACTTTACCGGCTAATGTTCGCTGTTGATAACTACTGCGTAGTATAAACAACAGCACACAATTATATATGGGTGCACATGCTGTGGGCGGCCATTATTCGACAAACGGCAGCGCGACGATGCGATGTCCGATAAAAATGCGACTGAGACGATATATGTTGACGGGTATACTTGTCCCGGTTTTAAACGCAGGAACGGAGATGGTCACATGGCACAGCCGGATACGACGCGCACGGTGGGACTCGCGCTCGAGGGAGGCGGCTACCGCGGTATGTATACGGCGGGCGTGCTCGACGTTTGGATGGAGCGCGGTTTGACCTGCGACCATATGGTGGGTGTCTCGGCGGGCGCGGCGTTTGGATACAACTTTAAATCGCGCCAGATCGGCCGCGCCATTCGCTACAACAAGGCCTATTGCGCCGATAAGCGCTATGCGGGTGTAGCAAGCTGGCTGCGAACCGGCGATATGTTCAATGCCGATTTTGCCTATCACGAGGTGCCCATCGAGCGCGATCCCATCGACTTGGAGGCGTATCGTGCCTGCCCCATGCGATTTACGTGCGTGTGTACCGATATCGAGACGGGCAAGGCCGTCTACCACGACCTGCCCTATGGCGACGAGAGAGATATCGAGTGGATCCGGGCATCGTCGGCGATTCCTGTGGCGACGCGTCCTGTCGCCATTGAGGGCCGTAAGTACCTGGATGGCGGCGTGGCTGATTCCATTCCCAGTGCTTGGTTGTTTGCGCAGGGGTATGCCCGCAATATCGTGGTACTCACGCAGCCGGCGGGCTTTGTGAAGCAGCCCAACAGCGTGATGCCCATGCTGCGGCGCGTGTTCCGTCACTACCCGGAGTTTGTCGCAGCGCTTGAGCATCGGCATGAGGTCTACAATGCCACGCTCGATGACCTGGCACGTCGCGAGGCTGCCGGCGAAATCTTTGTGGTGCGGCCGAGCGAATCGGTGAAGGTGCCGTCGCTGTGCCGCGAACCGGATGAGCTCGAGCGCATCTACCAGGTCGGTCGCCGCGATGCGGAGGCGACCTTGCCGGCGTTGGAAGCATATCTGGCGGGGTAGAGCAAACTGCCGTGGCCTCGGCGGAAAGCGCGTCCCAGGTTTTGCGCTCAGAACGGGTTGCAGTTTCCCAAACGGTGGGGTTTCGGAAAGTACGTCCCGGAATATGCGTTCAGACTGGGACGCAGTTTCCCGTTGAGCCTCTATATGGAAAGCGCATCCCGGAATGGAGGTCCAAACTGGGATGCGCTTTCCGTTGCTGAAGAATATGAGGCTGCGAATCAGCTGCTCGGCCTATGCCTATGCTTGCTGCCAGGTGTCGACAAGCTCCTTGGCCGCGGCGTAGGGGTCGTCGGCGCTGCAGACGGCGCTCACCACAAAGAAGCCGTCGACGCCGGTGGCCTTAAGCTGCGGCAAGTCGGCTGTCTTAACGCCGCCGCCCACCACGATGGGCACGGGGCTTGCCGCGTGGAGTGCGGCCAGGTCCCCAAAGCTCTTGGTGATGATAGAGCCATCGGCCGCGCGTCCGCAGTCGCGCTTGGTCTCGGTCTCGTGGAGCGGGCCGATGCCCAGGTAGTCAACCAGACTCATGTCGGCGGTCTTGACGTACTCGAGCATCTCCTCGCAACGGGCGGAAAGGCCCACAATGGCATCGGGGCCCAGCAGCTTGCGGCAGACCTCGACGGGAATATCGCTCTGGCCCACGTGCACGCCGTCGACGGCAATGCCCTGCTCGCGTGCGGCGAGTACGCAGTCAAGGCGGTCATCGATTAGCAAGGCGACCTGACCGGTCTTGCCAGCCTGTGCGATTGCCTGCGCGGCGTTGCCGGTCAGCGCAATGATCTCGCGGGCGCTTGCCACCTTGGAGCGCACCTGGATGCAGGTAAAGCCGGCGTCGAGCGCCTGGGCCACCATATCGCCCACGGGACGTCCCAGCGTGTTTTCGGGGCCGAGTACCAGATAGGCCGAGATATCAAGGTTGTCGCGGATGCTCATCGTGCTTCCTCCTGCTTCTTGATCTGTGCTTCCATGCGCTCGAGCTTGCCGGTCATGGTGTCGGTAAATCCGGGCCGAATATCGGCTTTGAGCACGACTTCGGTGCGGATGTCCTTGCTCGCCAACACAAAGGTCGCGTCGCGCACGACCTGCATGACCTCGTCCCAGTCGCCTTCGATCTCGGTGAACATCGAGGTGGTGCGGTTGGGAAGGCCGCTCTCGCGTATGACGCGCACGACTTCGGCGACCTCGGCGGAGAGCTCATCGCCGGTGCCGCACGGGGCGATGGCCACGGCGACGAGTGTGTTCATGCCGGCGGTGATTGCGGGTTCGGACATGGCTTATGCCTCCTCGAGCTCGAGTTGGTTATCGGCGATGTCCTGGGCGGTCGCGCGGTAGAGCTCGTCGATAAAGGCGACCTTAAAGCTTGCCGGGGCATCGGCGACAGCGGCGGCACGCGTGCCGGCAACGTTGTAGACGGCGGTGCCGCAGACGGCTGCCGTAAACGGGTCGGCGGCACAGGCGTACACGGCCAGCACGCCGCCCTGCGAGCAGCCGCAACCGGTGATCTTGGACATGAGCGGGCTGCCGCCGTGGGACTTGGCCACGGTCGTGCCGTCGGTAATCAGGTCGACTTCGCCCGAGACCACTACGGCGCCGCCGGTGTAGCGGGCGAGCGCCACGGCGGCATCGCGGGCGGCGTCTACCGTGTCGGTGGTATCGACACCGCGTACGCGGCTCAGATCGGCCGCCTCGCCCTCAAGACCCCACAGGCCGGCGAGCGCGATGATCTCGGAGGCGTTGCCGCGCACGATGGCGGGCTTGTACTGCTTGAGCTCGTTTACCAACTGGGTGCGCAGGCTACCGATGCCCAGGCCCACCGGATCGAGCACCCAGGGCTTGCCGGCGTCGTGTGCCGCCTTGGCCGCGCGGGGAATCGTCTGCTCGTAGATGGGGAAGAGCGTACCCATATTGAGATAGATGGCGCCGCCGCCGGCAACGAGCGCCTCGCCCTCGTCGGGCAGATAGACCATGGCGGCCGAACCGCCCACGGCGAGCTGTGCGTTGGCGACAAAGTCGATCGTCACCGTGTTGGTGATGGAGCCGGCCATTGGATTGGTGGCGCGAATCTCATCCACGGCCTTGACCATATGTTGCTTAAGCTGTTCCGAATCAATCACTGCACATGCCTCCTTGGCATAGAAAAGGGGCGCTGTGCATAGACAGCGCCCCTGTAAAGGCGGCATGCTCCCTACGCCAGCATTAACTGACAGGTTCAAAGGATTGGGCCCCATGCCCTCTCAGCCTTGTGGTTTGCACCGCCGGCACTCCCGCATCGAATCTGTTGTTCCCTATACTAGCGCACCGTTACAATGGTTGCGGTGAAAATGACGGGGGACTCTATGATCAAACTAGTGCTAACCGATATGGACGATACGCTGATTCCAGCCGGGCATGACGGCGCCAGCGACTACGCCATTGAGGGTATTCATGCCATGCAGGCGGCGGGTCTGCACTTTGGCCCGGTTTCGGGTCGCCAGCCGTCCGCGATGGGCTGGATGTTCAAAAATCGTTTCGAGTGCTTCTCGACCGGTGCGTTCTGCAACGGCCAGGTCATGTTTGTGGACGGCGAGGTGGTAGCCTCGCATGCGACCGGCAACGCCGCCCTTATGCGTTTGGCTGACTACTTGGAGCAAGAGACCGACGATACGTACCTGAAGGTCTACAGTCTGGGTGATGATTTTTGGGACAACGATGCCTATTGCGTGACGAGCGATCCCGAGCGCGTGCGTCGCGCCATGGAGGCGGGCGGCAACGCGTGGCTCAAAGGCGAAGAGGCCCCGTGCCGTCCCGTCGTCGATGAGACGCCGGTGTTTAAGGCGAAGATCTGGAGTGCCCGTTCGCGTGAGGAGCTCGCGGAGCTACGTGAGCGCGTTGCCGCTGAGGTGCCGGAACTCTCGCTTGTGTTTCCCAACAACCGAGTGCGCCTGTTCGATATCCTTCCGGCTGGTTGGGACAAGGGCTGCGCTGCGCTGGAGCTGGCGCGCGCTTTGGGCCTGACGCCCGACGAGGTGGCCGTATTCGGCGATTCTGATAACGATTTGCCCATGATCGATGCCGTTCCTAACTCCGTTGCAGTCGCCAATGCCAACGAGGCCGTCACGGCTGCCGCACGCTGGCATATTGGCGCTGCGGCAGATGATGCGGTTGCCGGGGCTCTGCATCAGATTGCCGCCTGCGCCGCGACGGGGGAGATGCCGTCGTTTATGCGTCAAATGGACGCGGCAGGTTTTGGCGTCACGAGCGTCTAGGGAGAAGGCTATGAAGCTTCAGCAGCTCAGATATGTTGTTAAGGTTGCCGAATGCGGTAGCATCACCGAGGCCTCGCGCCGGCTCTTTGTGTCGCAGCCCTCGATTACCGCGTCGATTCGCGATCTCGAAAACGAGATGGGTGTGCATATCTTTGAGCGCACCAACAAGGGCGTCATTGTGTCCGAGGAAGGCGAGACCTTCTTGGGCTACGCGCGCCAGGTGCTCGACCAGGCCGACCTGCTCGAGGGCAAGTACAAAGGCACGTCCGAGCAGGTGCCGCACTTTAGTGTGAGCTGCCAGCATTATTCCTTTGCCGTTAATGCGTTTGTCGATGTGATCCGTGAGTTCGATGCCGCGCGCTACGACTTTACCCTGCGCGAGGAGCAGACTCACGAGATTATCGAGGACGTCGCGCATATGAAAAGCGAACTGGGCATCCTGTACTTATCCGAGCATAACCGCGAGGTTATCGAGCGCATGCTCGCCGCCAACGAGCTCGTATTCGAGGGACTCTTCTGCGCCGCGCCGCATGTCTTTGTATGTGCCGACCATCCACTGGCGGACCACGCCAGCGTGACACTCGAGGATCTCGAGGACTATCCGTTTTTGTCCTATGAGCAGGGCAGTTATAACTCGTTCTACTATTCCGAGGAACTGACCTCGACGTTTGAGCGTCGCAAGAATATCCGCGTGCGCGACCGTGCGACGCTGTTCAACCTGGCCATGGGCCTCAACGGCTACACGGTATGCTCAGGCGTGATCAGTCACGAGCTCAACGGCCCCGGCATCATCTCGATTCCGCTCGATGTGGACGAGTACATGGAGATCGGCATCATTACGCGCAAGAACACGACGCTCACGCGCTACGGCCAAGCCTATATCGACGCGATTCGTCAGCATATTTAGCCGCTGTATTCTGCACGGGTCAAATCTCTTTATGGCAGTCCAGACTGATATAGGAAGTATCTATATCAAACTGTTATAAACATATATTTTACGATGACCACATGAGCGCTCATACTCTGTCTCGATAAAGCAACCAATGCAAAGGGAGATATCTATGAGCACTTCGATTCAACCGAACGCGCCGTTTCGCGCCGATATCGTCGGCAGCTTTCTTCGTCCACAGGCTGTTAAGGATGCACGTGCCGCCTATGCCGCGGGCACACTCGATGACGATGGCCTTAAGGCCGTCGAGGACGATGCCATTCGCGATTTGGTGGCAAAGCAGAAGGCCGCCGGCCTGCAGGTGATTACCGATGGCGAGTTTCGCCGCAGCTACTGGCACCTCGATTTTATGTGGGGGCTGAACGGCGTCGAGCGTCGCACCTCGCGTACGGGCTATATGTTCCACGACGAGGAGACCACAGCCGACACCGCCGTGGTAACCGGCCCCATTAGCGGCGAGAACCATCCGTTCGTCGAGCACTTTAAATTTGTCAAGGCGCTCGAGGGGGAGGGCCAGGTCGCGCGGCAAACCATTCCGGCGCCGATCCAGACGTTCTCCGAAGTCACGCTCGACCGCTGCGACGGCCAGCAGGAGAGCCTGCGCGCTGTCTATAAGACCGATGAGGAACTTGCCGACGCCATTGCAGCCGCTTATCGTACGGTGATCGCCGACCTGTACGCAGCAGGCTGCCGCAACATCCAGTTTGATGACTGCACCTGGGGCATCTACTGCGATACCGACTTTGTGTCCAAGACCGGCATGAGCCCGGTCGATCTGCAAAAGGTAAGCGAGCTGGGCGTGGCGCTCAACAACGCCGCCATCGAGGGCAAGCCCGACGACCTGGTCGTTAACACGCACGTGTGCCGTGGTAACTACCACTCTACCTATGCCTTCGAGGGCGGCTATGACCCCATCGCGCCGTACCTGTTCGCAAACGAGGATGTCGACGCATTTTACCTGGAGTTCGATACGCCGCGCGCCGGCGGTTTTGAGCCGCTGAAGTATGTTGCCCCGGGCAAGAAGGTCGTGCTGGGCTTGGTAACCACCAAGGCGGCAGAGCTCGAGAACGAGGATGTTATCGTCGAGCGCATCCGTGAAGCCGCAAAGTACGTGCCGCTCGAGAACCTGTATCTGTCGCCTCAGTGCGGCTTTGCCAGCTGCGAGATTGGCAACAAGCTGACCGAGGATGAGCAATGGGCAAAGATCGCGCTGGTCAAGCGCATTGCCGAGCGCGTTTGGAAATAGCGCTAGTGTTTGCAGGTGGCGGCGCGTGCGAGGCATAGTGTATCGCGTACAATGGTTCGGATCGTATCGTTCGGGCAGGTTATCCGATATGCCTGATCGCCCTTCCATTCGAAAGGACATCCATGTCCCAGTCCTCGACGCCCGCCGTCAGCGATGCCATCTACGACGCATCGTCGCTCGGCCGCCCGCGCATGTTTGTGTTGGGTTTGCAACACATGTTTGCGATGTTCGGAGCCACGGTGCTCGTGCCCGTGCTCACCGGCCTCTCGGTATCGGCAACGCTTTTGTTTGCCGGCTTGGGCACGCTGCTGTTCCACTTCCTGTCGCGCGGTAAGGTGCCGGCATTTTTGGGCTCATCGTTTGCCTTTATTGCCGGTTATGCCGCAATCGCGCCCAACGGCGAGACCGAGCTTTTGCCCTACGCCTGCCTGGGCGTAGCTTGTGCCGGCCTGCTCTATCCGGTGCTGGCGGCGCTCTTCCGCGCGTTTGGCGCCAAGCGTGTCATGCGTTTCTTTCCGCCGGTGGTGACTGGCCCCATCGTCATTTCCATCGGCTTGATCCTGGCAAGTTCCGCTATTGCTAACTGCCAGACCAACTGGCTTGTGGCTGTCATTGGCGTTGCCGTTATCGTCATCTGCAACATCTGGGGCCGTGGCATGGTCAAGATCGTGCCGATTTTGCTGGGCGTTGTGGTGAGCTATGCCGTTGCGGCTGCGCTCGGCGAGGTTGATTTCTCGGGCGTTGCCGCCGCTCCGTGGGTCGGTCTGCCCATCGTGTGGGACAACACCGTGTTTGCGCTCTTTGGCCCGCAGTTCGATAGCGGCCTTGCCACGACGGCTATCATCACCATCATGCCGTTGGCCTTTGCAACCATGATCGAGCATATCGGTGATATCTCCGCTATTGGCTCCACCTGTGAGCGCAACTACATCGCCGATCCCGGCTTGCATCGCACACTGCTCGGCGATGGACTCGCCACGATTCTGGCTTCGCTCTTTGGCGCTCCGGCCAACACCACGTATGGCGAGAACACCGGCGTGCTTGCCCTGACGCGTGTGTTTGACCCGCGCGTGATTCGCATTGCCGCGTGCTGCGCTATCGTGCTTTCGTTCTGCACCAAGTTAGCTGCCGTGAATGCCGCCATGCCGGCGAGTGTAATCGGCGGCGTGTCGCTCGTACTCTACGGCATGATCAGTGCCGTAGGCGTGCGCAACCTCATTGAGAACCAGGTCGATTTCCAGAACAACCGCAACGTGCTGGTGGCCGCTCTGATACTCGTGCTTTCGCTCGGCATTGCCTATAGCACCGCCGGAGCTATCGTGTTGGAGCTGGGCGGCGTGACCATTTCGCTGTCCGGCATTGCCGTGGGCTCGCTGGTTGGCATCGTGCTCAACGCGATTCTGCCGGGTAACGACTTTGAGTTTGATGTCTCCGAGCTTGAGGAGGCTGCTGAGTAGCAGCTGCGTTCAGCTAAAACAAGATATGGTGCCCATGCGTATATGCGCGTGGGCACCATTTTTAATGCGTCAGTATCCAGTGGATGCCGCGGGCCATGCGCAAGTCGGTTTGGGCAAAGTGATTGCCGGGGTTGAGCTCCAGCGTTGTTGGGCTGCCGCGCTCGACGAGCAACGCTTCCATCGCGCGTGTGTCGTCGAGTACATGCCGCATCATGCGGTTGGGCGTCTTGGTTTCCTTTTTGCCGAGTGATAGATAGACGGCTTGCGGGCTGCCGGCAAAAGGGGCCGTACTGGCACGGTCGACAAATTCGGGAAACCACAGCGACCCCGATGCGCTCGCCGCGCGGTCAAAGGCGTCGGTTTGCCAGAGAGCCCAAAGCGAAAAGAGGCCTGCCAGCGAGTAGCCAGCAATGCCGCGCCAGGTGGGCGGCTGAGGAAGCGACGACTCGACCTGGGGGATTATCTGATTCAGCAGCTCATCAAGAAAATCGGCAGCTCGGCCGCCGAAAGGCTCGGCATCGCGTACGGTCCCGTCGCATGCCCAGGGGCTCAGCTCGCGATTCCAATCGAGCCCGCCAATGGTGACGAGGGCGAATGGCGGACAGTCGAGCTCTCGGCAACACTTATAAACCTCGCTGCCGTCGCCCACGACCACAGGAAGGTAGATGACAGGCGCGCTTTCCGTATGATTCGAATAAACGGTTATCTGCTTTTGATGCGCTTCCATGACGGGCTTCTCTCAGTGTTGTGATATCGGCAGCCCCAATTGTCGCACGCCAGCGTATGCCGGTTGGGCTAGACCAAAGACAATCTCGTGCATCCCCTGCGGACGCATATGGAAAACGCCACCGCCGGAGGGGAGCTCGGCGGTGGCGTTGTTAAACGGTGCTGGGGCTCGGGGCCTTCGCGGGAGCTGCCATGTGCGCAGAGGCGTCTAAGAACGCTTACGGCTCGCCATGGTGCCTGCGGCGATAGCGGCTGTTCCCGCAAGGACGGTTGCCACGATGGCCGCACCCGAGGTGTCGCCGGTTGCCGCGAGCACGCCGGTAGTCTTGGCTTTCGTGGTTGAAGCCGCAACGGCCTTGGTCGGCTTTGAGCCCTCAGGCTTGGGGTTCTGCTTGGACTCCGCGGGCTTGCTTTCTGCGGGCTTGGTCTCGTCGGGCTTGGGGTCTTCCGGCTTGGCTACCTCGGGAGGTGCGATGGTCGTACTTTTGGCGACTGCTTTGATATAGAGGGAGTCGACCGTGGCGTCGCCCGTGCCGATGGCTTGGCCTGCCTCGTAGATGCCGTCACGGAGCTTGCGATAGTCAATGACCTTGCCGCCTTCGGGCGTCTGGATGGCGGCGTTCTCAATCTTGATGGTGCCGATTGTCTTGCCGTCAGCGCTCATGGCACGGGCAAAGATTGCCGCTGTATCTCCTTCGGCCGTTACCTTGCTGCGGATGATCGAGATGACTGCGGGTGTGACGCCCTCGCTGGTCTGGGCGATGATGCCGATGTTCTCGCCTTGGGGTTCGCGCCTCGTCTCGCCATCTTGGTTTTCGCTGTAGGGGATGGGGCCGTCGCCGTTCTCGACATAGCGGGCTATGGCCTTGACAACGGAGTCGCTGATGTAGATGTGGCCGCCCTTCTCGTTGGGTCGATCGTTTCTGGTGGAGAATGCAGCCGAAACCTCGCCTTCCGCAAACGCGTCCACGGTGGAGCCGTTCTTGACGACGATGTCGTCCTGGTAGGTGAAGAGGGCGTTGGCGCCACCGTATCTGCCTTTACTTGCACGGACCGTCACGTTTGCATGATCGAGGGTGATGCCCTTGTGGGCATAGACGCCATATTCAACACCGTTTACGTTGAGGGAGGCGTTTGTGGCTGCGAGGCTGCCCTTGGCCTCGACGGCAGCGTCTTTCTCGGAGCTTGCCTTGACCTGGCTGCCGTCCGAGATGTTGATATTGCCGCCGCTCCAAAGGGCCTCACCATCGGCTGAGCTTGCCTCGACCGTCCCGCCACCCTTGATGGTGAGGTTCTTGTCGGCTCCAATACCCTTGTCCTTGGTAGCCCTGGCGGTGACGGCTCCGCTGTCGTCAATCGTGATATTGCCGTTTGCCCTGATGCCATCCGATGCACCCGTGGCGTTGACGTTGCCCGAACCTTTGATAGCGAGATCACCTCCGGCATTGATGGCATCAAACCCAGTGCTCGTGGCGTTGACGGATCCGGCTCCGTCGATGTTGATATTACCCGTGGAGAGGATAGCGTCCTCAGTAGATGTCACGCTGAGCGTGCCGCCCTCGTCGCCTTGGATATTGAGCTCGGCATTCTCGTTAGTGCCATGAGAAACGTTGATGCTTTCGATCCATTCGGCAGTGACGATGTTGGTTCCCGAGTAATTCACGTTGAGCTTGCCTGCGGCCTGGATCTCGCTGCCGTTATAGTTGTTGAGCTTCAAGTCGTCGGCGCCGTCCCACGACCAGGTACCGGCCTCGTCGCTCGCCGCGGTGTTGTACTTGTTGCCGCCGACCTTGACCCATTCCGCTGCGAGCGAGACGCTCGGCATGAGCAGCGAGCTCACCGTGAGCGCGCACACGGCGCCCGCGACGATGCGGCGCGTCACGCGGCGCCAGCTGCCGTGCGCGAGTCCTATGCGACGGCGAACGTCGGGTTCGGCAACATGGGTTCCGGCGGTAGTGTCATTGCGTTTGGGGGTCGTGAACAAGGCTGCCATGGTTGCTCCCGTTCTCATAGGGCCTATACGACTAGATTCAGCATATCTGCAGGATGTAGCCGGCGGTAGTGCCGTTTGGAGGGCAAAATGGCCAAAATGGGGGAGAAATAGGCCGCACGCCGGCGCAGGGAGGTCGCGCGCGCAGACGTGGTGTAAGAGCGTCCTGAGGTCCGTCGCTGCAAGTC
>CAJKZO010000031.1:0-16080 GCA_905204365.1 uncultured Collinsella sp. | reverse complement strand
TTTTGGATGTGCTCCTCGTTCCTGGAGATTGACGAGAAGACCACCCTCAAGTCCTGGACCGTTATGGAGACGCTCATCGGCCTTTCGGGCCTCGCCTGCGCCCTGGTGATTTCGTTCTTCGCCTAGTTCGCGTAGCTAAGCATCTTCCGCCGAGTGCATCGCTCGGTACCCATTTTCACCCGATTCATTAACCAACGATTGGTACAACCGTTCAAACCAAAAGAGGAGAGCATTATGGACGAGAAGACCAAGGCACAGATTCAGCAGGAGGCAGCCGACTTGGTTGTCAAGCTGCAGCCGCGTTCCGGCAAGTTCCGCACCATCAGCCCCGAGATGGACCCGCTGCGTCTGGGCTCTGGCTGGTCCATCGAGGATCTGGACAAGCCGCAGGTCATTATCGAGTCGACGTTCGGCGACTCGCACCCGGGTTCTGCCGGCCTGTTTGAGTTGGTCGAGGAGGTCCGTGCCGGCGTTGCCGAGGCTGGCGGTCACGGTGCCCGTTACTTCTGCACCGATATCTGCGACGGCGAGGCCCAGGGCCACGACGGCATTAACTACTCGCTGCCCAGCCGCGACATGATCGCCAACATGATCGAGATTCATGCCAAGGCCACCCCGTTCGACGCCGGCGTCTTTGTCGCCAGCTGCGATAAGGGCCTGCCTGCGAACCTCATGGCCATGGGCCGCATCAACATCCCCTCCATCGTCGTCACCGGCGGTGTCATGGATGCCGGCCCCGATCTGTTGACCCTGGAGCAGCTCGGCGCGATTTCTGCCCGCTACGAGCGCGGCGAGATATCCCGCGAGGAGATCGAGTTCGCCAAGCACAACGCATGCCCCAGCTGCGGCGCCTGCTCCTTTATGGGCACCGCGTCGACCATGCGGGTTACCGCCGCGGCCCTGGGCCTTATGCTCCCCGGCACGGCCCTGCTGCCCGCAACCAGCTCCGATCTGCGTGAGTTTGCGCGCGAGGCCGGCCGTCAGTCCGTGTGGCTCTCCGAACACAACCTGTGCCCGCGCGACATCGTGACCAAGGAGTCCTTCGAGAACCTCATCATGGTCCACGGCGCCATCTCTGGTTCCACCAACTCCCTGCTGCACATCCCCGCAATCGCCCGTGAGTTTGGCATCGAGATGTCCGCCGACGACTTCGATCGCCTGCACCGTGGCGCCCACTACCTGCTCAACGTCCGTCCCGCAGGCGAGTGGCCGGCGCAGTTCTTCTACTATGCGGGTGGCGTGCCGCGCATCATGGAGGAGATCAAGTCGATGCTTCACCTCGATGTCATGACCGTCACCGGCAAGACCCTCGGCGAAAACCTCGAGGACCTTAAGAACAACGGCTACTACGAGAAGTGCGGCCGCTACTTGGAGAAGTGGAACCTCAAGCGCGAAGACATTATTCGCCCGTTTGACCAGGCTTTTGGTACCGACGGCTCTATCGCCATCCTCCACGGCAACCTTGCCCCCGAGGGTGCCGTCGTCAAACACACGGTTGTTCCGCGCGAGATGTTCCAGGCCACGCTTAAGGCTCGCCCGTTCGATTGTGAGGAGGACGCCATCCACGCCGTCCTGACGCACGAGATCAAGCCCGGCGATGCCGTCATCATTCGTTATGAGGGCCCCAAGGGCTCCGGCATGCCCGAGATGTTCTACACCACCGAGGCTATCGCCAGCGACCCCGAGCTGGGCGCAAGCATTGCCCTGATCACTGACGGCCGCTTCTCCGGCGCCTCCAAGGGCCCGGCTATCGGTCATGTTTCGCCTGAGGCTGCCGTGGGCGGCCCGATTGCCCTGATCGAGGAGGGCGACCTTATCCGGATCAACATCCCCGAGCGCTCGCTGTCTATCGTGGGCATCGCCGGCAAGAAGATGGAGCCGGCCGAGGTCGACGCCGTCCTGGCCGAGCGTCGAGCCGCTTGGAAGCCCAAGGCTAATCGATATACCTCCGGCACGCTCAAGTTCTTTACCGAGCATGCGGTTTCCGCCATTCAGGGTGGCTACATGGAGTAGCGCCCATGCGCATCAAATATCTCCTCTCATAGATGCGTGGCGCAAAGAGCCCCGAGCCACGTCACCGGGGCGCGTTGTTCAGCGCCGCCGGGGCGCTCCACTCAAACGACAAGAGACGTCTTACGCAAGCGCCCGCGTCCGTGGATAAAACCACGGGCGTGGGCGCTTCACTTTATTCCCAGCCGCTTTATTCCCAGCCCTTCCACACGTCAGGCTCGTAGCCAACGGTTGCCTGGCGGCCGTTGCGAACGATGGGCTCACGAAGAATCTGCTGGTTATCGAGCACCTTTTCGAACTTCTGGTCGGCAGCAAGATACTGTACGAGCGCAACCGTGTCGGCATCTTTCGCCTTTGGATCGATCGTAGCGTCGATCCCGCCGACGGCGCGCGCCACGCTTTCGAGCTCGCCTTTGCTCATCCCCTTTTCCTTCAAGTCGATGAACTGGAACTTCACACGACGTTCCTTGAAATAGCGCTGCGCCTTCTTAGTATCGAAGCTTTTCTTCGTGCCGAATAGCTGGATGTTCAAACGTACCGCCTTCGCTCAATTCTCGTCCGTCCATGATACGACAAGGGAGCCGAGCAAAAACAGAGCAGGCGGAGATAGAGGAGGACGGCGACCGACCGTCGGCAAGAGTCGGCCGGATCGGACTGGCGCCCAGCGCGCGCCGGCGACACGCTCGCAGCTGCACACATAGCCGATGTACAAGCTCGCCGCGGCGTTCCCTCGCCCCGCGGTGTGGCGATAGAGAAGCACGCCACCCGTCAATGATGGCGCCTCGGTGAAGAAAATCAACGTCTGGGTTACATCCCTTGAAAGGGGCGAAGACGGCTGCTAGAATACCTCCCCGCTATGAATGATTTGACCAAAGCATACATCGCAATTCGGCGGCCCCTGGTATACGGGGCCTCTCCTGTTGTTCCCCAAGTGCGCTCTGAGCAGCCGCTTTCTTCCTGTCGTATCTGATGCACGCATAGCACGTGCATGTTATTTCGCCCGTGGGCCGGCGCGCCTTCGGCGAAGAATCGAATAGATACGAAGGAAGCTTATGTCTGATAATTGTACGGTCGCGCCCGCCAATGGGCGCATTACCGGTACCCAGATCCGCATCGTCGCGGTCGTCGTCCTGGGTGCCTTCTTGGCGCTACTGAACCAAACGGTGATGTCGCCTGCGCTGCCGGTCATCATGTCCGATTTCGCCATCGATGCCTCGACTGCCCAGTGGATCATGTCCATATACCCGCTGGTGAGCGGCATCATGGTCCCCGTTTCGGCGTTCCTTATCGACAAGTTCAGCACCCGCGCGCTATTCTTCGGGGCGACGCTGGTGTTCGCGCTGGGCACGCTGCTGTGCGCCGCAGCCCCTGATTTCCTGTTCCTCATCATCGGTCGCGTGTTGCAAGCGGCGGGCTCAGGCGTGCTCATGCCGCTTGTCTCGGTGGTTCCCATGCTGGTGTTCCCCGTCGAGAAACGAGGAACGGCTATGGGCATGGCGGGCATCGTCATGTCGGCGGGTCCCGCGGTCGGCCCCGTCGTAGGCGGTGCGGTGATCGACACGTACGGCTGGCGCACCATGATCGGCGCCATCGTCCCCCTCGCAATTCTCGTGCTGGTGCTGGGCGTGTTCATGCTGAAAAACGTGGGCGAGCTGAAGAACCCCAAGCTCGACCTGCCCTCGGTCGTCCTCTCCACCATCGCCTTCGGCGGACTTCTCTACGGGTTCTCGAGCGCCTCGTCGATGGGTTGGGGCAACCCCGTGGTGCTCGGCTCGATCGTCGCGGGTGTCGTGTGCTTGGTGCTGTTCGTCGTACGCCAGGGCAAAATCGAGGACCCGCTGCTTCAACTGGGCACGCTCAAGACGCGCGAGTTCCGCGTGGCCGCCATCATCGTCACGCTCATCAACGCCGCATGCCTGGTCACCAACACGCTGTTGCCGTTGCTGCTGCAAACCTCGCTTGGCGCTTCGGCCTTCGAAACCGGCATGGCCATGCTTCCCGCCGCGGCGGTGGGCATCATCATCAGCCCTATCTCCGGCGTGGTGTTCGACAAGTTCGGTCCGCGTGCCATCTCGATCGTCGGCCTGGCCCTCATGACCGGCGCCCTGTTCCTGCTCTCGCTTTCGACGGTAAACACGCCCATCTTGGTGGTTGCGCTGTTCTGCATGCTGCAGTCCGCCGGCCAGTCGCTCGCGAACATGCCGGTGAACACATGGGGTGTCAATGCCTTGAAAAATGACATGATCGCCCACGGCAACGCCATCGCGAACACCGGCCGCCAGGTCGCCGGCGGTTTGTGCACGGCGCTCATCATCACGGTCATGACAAGCGTCACCGCGTCGGCCGGCGTCGATGCGAGCACCCAAGTAGCCACCGCCGTGGGCGCGGGCGTCGCTTACAAGGTGTGCGCGGCAATCGGCCTCGTTTCCCTTATCTGCGCCATATTCAGCGTGCGCACCAAGAAAACCGCACCGAAAACGAAGGAGGCATAAGCGATGTCCGAGATTCTGTCCGAGCGCATCCCGCTCGAGCTCGAGGGGACGCCCGTTTCGAGCATCATGATTGAAGAGCCGTTCACCTGCACGCAGGATTGCACGATTTCCGACGTGGTGCGCATGCTCGCCGAAAACGAGGTGAGCAGCATGCCCGTAATCGATGAGCGCAACCAGGTGGTCGGGTTCATCTCCGACGGCGATGTCATGGGAGCCATCGCGCAGCATCGCGCTCACACCATCTTCACGGGCGGCGACGCGTCCATGCTGTACTTCGACGATCAGAGCCTTGAGCAGCGCATCGAAGACCTGAAGGATCGCTGCGTCATGGATTTCGCGACGCGCCAGGTAGTGTGTGCCCGTCCCGAGCAGAGCATCGCCCGCGTCGCCGCGCTGCTGGCGAAGAAGAAGTTCAAGAAGCTTCCTGTGGTTGATGACGAGGGCAAACTCGTGGGGGTCATCCGCCGCTCCGCCATCACCAAATACATCTTCGGCATCCTTTTCCAATAGGGGCAGGTCGCACTTGAGGCGAACATCTCGAGGCATCGAGCCAGCAACTGGACCAGACAACCTTGACACGCACGCGCTTTCCCTCGATGCTTCGGTAAGGGGAGCTGCGAAAATCGCAGCACGGGTGATCGGCGCCGCGCCCCCGAAGGCAAAAGCGAACACGGGAGCGATACGATGGGAAAAGTCCTGGACGAAGATTTGGTTTATGAGATTCTCTCCGTCGTGGCAGAGATTCCGGCGGGATGCGTCGCCTCGTACGGTCAGATAGCGCGCCTCATCGGCAGGGAGAAAAACTCTCGCCTGGTCGGAGCGGTGCCGAGCGAGGCGGATCGCTACGGCGATTATCCCTGCCACCGCGTCGTCAACCACGCGGGACACCTCGCGCCAAACTTCCCCGACCAGCGAGCACTACTGACGGAGGAAGGAGTCGCCTTCCGAGACAACGGCTGCGTCGACATGAAAAAGCACCAGTGGAACGAGTAGCCAGGCAGCGTAGCGTCGAAAGGAGCGACGCCACGGGGAACGACCTGCGCCCCGCCGCCGGACAACCTATGGCAAAGTGACACGTCCCACAAAGAGCGGCGCACCAGTACGAGACACGACCGCGACGTAAAAAGACCCTATGATACTCGTAAGCATCTATCTGATTGCCCGCCTCGAGGTACCCAAAGAACGAGAGATGCCGAAACCCCTAGACAAAGAAAAAGGTCGGGAGCTTTTATGCTTCCGACCTGAAGTTTCATGGTCGCGGGGGGCGGATTTGAACCACCGACCTTCGGGTTATGAGGTCGCTACGACGTTGTTTCATTCAGACATTTCGACCCAAATTGAAGTCAATATAACTCCAGGTCATTTGATGTTTTCATAGATTTACGAAAGAAAAGTACGCGGAATAATTCGACCCAAATTCGACCCACAACGAGCTTGAAAGCGGTCAGGCGGAGCATTACCCTTGGGGTGTGACCCCACGCAGGGCCCACCACCAAGGGTAATGCCCACCCGCCCCAGCCCTTTGCGCCATTCCGCGCAACCGAGCGCGATTCTCAGGCACTTCAGGCAAGGAACACGATGAACGACCGACCTCTCGTCATAGGCAAAGGAACGAAGCAACGCCGCGACAAATACACGTGGCGCTACCGTCACAGCCTCGGCAAGGATCCGGTCACGGGCAAATACCGCTATTCGCCGTGGCAGACCATACATACCACCAAAAGCCGAGAGGTCGACGCCGCACTCGAAGCCTACAAGGCAGAACTCAACAGTGGCACCTACGTCCAAAAATCGAGGGACACCGTCGGCTCGTACGCAAAAAAGTTCCACGACAACCGCGAAGGAACCATCACGCCGCTCGCCTACTCGACATCCTACTCAATCGAGAACCGGACGCGCACATCACATGCGTGATGCTCATGCTCGACACCGACATGAGAAGGGCAGAAGCCCTCGGGATGACGTGGTCCGATGTCTCCGTCGAGAACAGAAGCATCCTCATTGAGCAGCAGTTCGCGGCCGATCGAAGCGTTCGCTCGCCCAAAAGCAAGAAAAGCGTGCGGAGGATCTCGATAAGCGAGACGCTGACGTCGTATCTCGAATTCTGGAAAAAGGAGCAGGCCCGCGAAATGGAAGCCTTCGGCCTGGAACAAGTCAAAGGCACTCCGCTCGTCCACTCATTCGAACGAACGAAAGACAGGCATCCCCAAGTCAACTTCATGGACCTGAATGGGTTTTCGCGCTGGTTCAGAAACTTCAGCATCGAGAACGGGTTCGGCAAGTTCGAAGGCGTTCGAACATACCATTATGTGAAGGAAACTGTCGACGGGGAAACGATTTCGAAGCGTTATGAGCATAAAGAGTGGCTCGAATTGAGGGATTACCTCAGGAAGCATCCCAAGGTTCGCGAGGCGAGGCATATCAGCACATATGAGAGCGAGCACCTTCCTTACGGATATTCGGGCCTATCGAGCCACACCGCTACTGCCGCTACTGCCCGCTACTGCCCGCCAGCTTCCGAACCAGCGGGCGGTAGCAGCACCCCGAACATCTCGCCGACAGCGCAGAGAGTCGTCGACCTGGCGGCCAAGGCCGACATCGAGGACGTGATGCTGTGCGACCTGCCCGGCGTCCTGTCCTTCCTAGGGCTGCCACCTGAGACGGAGATGCCGCCGGGCAACAAGGGGAAGACGAAGCTCAAGAAGCTCTACAGGAAGGTGGCGCCGAACAAGGCATACCACTCCGGCGAGCGCGCCAAGGATTTGATCTCGCACCTCGACATGGCAGAGATCAGGGCATCGGCGCCCGTCCACGAATTGGGATGCAGTTCAATACGAGCTCGGGGCTCTTTTCGTCTAGATTGGGGACGCATGGCCGGACGAAAACAATTTGCGTCTGGTAATAAGCGTACGAAAGCGCAATTTACGTCTTAATTCCGTACGCAAATCAAGACGAAAATCGTTTACGTCTGCTTTAATCCGTACGAAAACGGTTTTCGTCTTGCAGGGCAGTTGCCGTTTCTACAGTTCAACTTCCAGTTCGGCTTTGTGCTCGTAGAGGTAGTCGCGCATGTAGGGGATGGCAAATGAGACCTTGCCGTACGAGGGAGCCTCTATAATCGATTCTCTTAACAGGCGGCTGCGGACGGAGCTCACCTGTTGAGGCGTTTTGTTTAGGCCATCGGCAACCATGCTAGTCGAGCTCGTCTGCCCCAAAGACGCCATGCTCAGCAGATAAGCGATGCACGTGGGCGGAATGCGCTGCAGCGCGGGCTCAATCACCATGGCGCAGAAGCGTTCGCGTGCCGTTGCAATGCCACGCTCGGCTTCTTCTTCTCCAATAATCGCTGTATGTGCGCGTCTTGCCAACTGCCATGCGTAGTATCCAACGAGTTGGATCATGAAAGGATAGCCTTGCGTTGCCTCGGCAAGTTGGCCGGCAATACCTGGCTGCAACTCCATGCCAGACGCTTCAATGGTTTCCTCGAGGGAGTACGACACTTCGGTTACTGCCACAGCCTTCAGATCTAAGGGGAGGGCACGGCGCAAAAACGTAAGTGTCTTTCCGTTGATGATGCTTTCAATCATCGAAGGCAGCCCAGCAAAAACAAAGGCGATATCAAGGTCTTCGCCGATAACCTGCTGAATCGCAATGGAGAGCGTTCGGACCTCATCGAGCTCTGCGTCTTGAACCTCGTCGAGAGTGATGAGCAGGCCATTTCCATTCTTGGATATTGTCTGTCTCATGGCGTCGCGTAGCGATGGGCCGATTCGCTCAATATCTATGCTGCCGATGGATATGCCAGCTACGGTGGGCTCAAATCTGGCGTGTTTGGCCTGGAATTTGGGCTGCAGCTGTTCGAGAATGCGCTGGCAAAGTCCCTCGGTTGCGACCTCTTTTATGACCGTCCAGCCACGGCTTTGCGCCAAACGTGAGCACTCGTCAAGGAGGACCGTCTTGCCCGTTCCACAGACGCCGGCTATGCGCATTAGGCGCCCAGGGGCACCAGGCCCGTTGGTGAGGCCTTCATTGAATTCTTCGAGTACATCTTCGCGGCCGATAATCGTGGGAGGTGTTTTACCTGCTGTGGGCTTAAAAGGGTTTGTTTGCATGTGAGCCACCTTTGCTCAAGATATAGCAAGATATAGCAAAGTATAGCAAGATATAGCAAAGTATAGTGAGATATAGCAACGTATAGCGCTGTTCGCGGGTTCTTACGGTGGTGCTATTTTCCGAATGCCGCGCGGATAAAGCGCTGGGCGAACAGCTTGTTGGCGACGTTGATGACATGGCCCAGGAACAGTGCCGAGATGGCGGTCGTGACGCCAAAGCCGCCCAGGTTGTACATAAAGATCAGCGACAACGCGAGCGAGGCGGCGACATGTGAGCAGTCAAACACGACTTTTACGTCACCAAAGCGGCGTTTAAGCTTTTCGGCAATGACTTGCACCAAGCCGTCGGGCGCGTTGGGGACAACGCCCATGTTGACGACGAGACTTACGCCAAATGCGGTGACAGCGAGGGAGAGCAGCATGGTCGCAATCTGTGTGGGGAGTGCCGTGGGATGCAGTGGGTTGACCGCCATGAAGAGGTCGGTCAAGCCGCCAATCAGCGTTGAGAAGAACAACTCGAGCAGGATGCGCGGCTGGAACTCGCGTCGCAAGATGGCTAATTGCGCCACGATGTAGGCGACGTAGGTTGCGGTGATCCAAAAGCCGAGCGTCTTGCCAGTGAGCATGGATAGGGTTGTGGCAAAGCACGTGAGCGCGGCGACGCCCAGGCCGGATGCCGTCTGGAGACTCATACCGAGTGCCAGTACTGCAACGCCCACAAGATACATCAGCATTCTGATGACGGTATGGCACCAGTCGATGTTCTCGCCATGCATGATGATGAGCGGTCGCATGCTGCTACCCGTCCTTTCGGTTGTGTGAAAAAGCTGACCCGGGCCGGCAAAAGAGGGTTATCGGAGGCACTGCTGCAAAAGCAGAAAAGCCGGCCCCACGGTCAGTCGTCTAGGAAGTGTCTCGCTGTGCCGGAATGGGACTAAAGGTCCAACGAGACGGGAAGAAAGCAAATGGCATTGCGTGGGCGATAAGATGCCAAGATGGTAGGGTGTGTCTTAGCATCCTATTGCCCACGCTCAACGAAATCGGTTTCGTTTGAGCCTAAGTATACGCACGGGATTTTATTTGCGAAGAGAAAAACAATAAAAAGGTGAACGTTCACCTAATCGCAATAACTCGTTGGCTGTAGTTACGGTGGAATAGTTGAAGGCCTTGAGCAGGAACTATTCCACCGCAACTTATGAGGGGGCGGGGGATGCGATAGTATTGCATGGTGGTATTCGACAAACCGTGGGCTTCATCCGAGGGCTTTATGGAACAACACCAGCATTATCAGAGCCTGCAAGACCAGGCATACAACGCATTGCGCTCCAAGATCATCTATGCCGAGCTCAAGCCCGGCACGCGCCTTTCGGCGATTGGTCTGGAAAAGGAGACGGGAATCGGGCGCACGCCCATTCGCGAGTCCTTTGTACGCCTGCGTGAGCAGGAGCTGGTGGAAACGCGCCCCAAAAGCGGCACCTACGTCTCTAAGATCAGCATGGAACACGCCGAAAACGCCTGCTTCTTGCGTGAGAAGCTCGAGAGAAGCGTGCTTATTAAATGCTGTTCGGCCGCCACGCCCGAGCAAAAGCATCGGCTCGAGCAGATTCTTGCCGAGTCCGAGTCGCTCGACCATAGCGAAACGCGTCGCTTTTTCGATCTGGACAACCTGTTCCATGAGACGTGTTTTGAGATTGCCGGCCGCCACATGTTGTGGGATTGGATGAAGAGCGTCAATACGCATTTTGAGCGATACAACTGGTTGCGTATGGTCTCTCAGGATCTGGATTGGGAGCCGATTCGTCGGCAGCATCGCCGAATTCTCGAGGCCATTAAAAAGGGCGATACCGACACGGCGAGCTATCTGGCCGAGACACACCTGCACCTGATGCCCGAGGAGCAGGGCCCGGTTATCGCCTTACATCCTGACTATTTTGAGCTGTCCAAAGACACGGCCATCTAACTCGTTCTCTTCATTAGTTGCGGTGAAATAGGGATTGTTTTGCGGCTCTGATGGTGTAAGCAGTCCGTATTCCACCGCAAGTGCCGGGGCACATCGGGGCACGAAAACGCTGCGGCGCCGCTTGGAGGAAAAGACCGGAAGCAAGGGTCCATTCCTCCAGACGGTGCCGCAGCTGTTTTGATGGTTCGGCTTTTGTCGAAGTGTCTTAGTTGAGTGCGACTGCCAGCCGAGTAGGCAAAGCGGCTCGGGGGCGTGTCGCTTCCGTCACGTTCTATCAGCATACAAGACGGTTCTGGTTCTTGCTCGTGACGGAAACGGCGCGCTTCCGAGCCGTTTTAAAAGAAAGGGGGCGAGGTCTAGGGCACGCCCCCTTTCACGATAGAGAGCTAAACCTAGCCGCGGACCTTCTTGACGACGTCCATGGCCTCGCGGGCAATCTGCTCGACCTTGGAGAAGTCGCCGTCGGCAAACAGGGCCGGCTTAACCATCCAGGTGCCACCGCAGGCGATGATGGCGGAGGAGCTCAGGTACTCCTCGACGTTGGCGGTGCTCACGCCGCCGGTAGGCATAAAGCGGTGACCGACAAACGGAGCGGCGAGGGCCTTGATGGTGTTCAGGCCGCCATACTGGGACGCGGGGAAGAACTTGGTGACCTTGAGGCCCAGGTTCTCGGCTGCGGTGACCTCGGAGGGGGTCACGGTGCCGGGAAGGACAGGCAGGTCGATGTCGATGCAGTGCTTCACGACGTCCTCGTTGTAACCCGGGGAGACGATGAACTTGGCACCGGCTGTGCGGGCCTGCTCAACCTGCTCGACGGTCAGGACGGTGCCGGCGCCAACGCACATCTCGGGCTCGGCCTCGGCCATAGCGGCGATGCACTCGGCGGCGCAGGCGGTGCGGAAGGTGACCTCGGCGGACTTCATACCAGCTGCCATGAGGGCGTGGGCGAGCGGAGCGGCGTCCTCGACTTTGTCGAGCACGACGACCGGCACGATACCCAGGGACTCAAGCGTGGTGTAGAACTGATCGAACATGATGTTCCTTTCGATGTATGGCGCGCATAGGCGCGTGATTGCCAAATATGCTGGTCAGGAGCCGATTCTGGATTGGTTATCGGAGGCACTGCTTGGGGTCACAAGCAATTCCAAAACCGGCTGCTCGACCAGTCATGTAGGGAATGCCAGGCAAAACCGGAATGGGACTGGTGGTTTTGCCCGACCGGAGGAATCGGGGAGCGGGCCGCAGGGGTATGGGATTGGAAAGCTGCGGCCCGCGGAATGGGGAACGAATTAACGGGCGACGCGGGTGCCACCGTCGGCGGCGTTGGCCACAGCGGCGATCTCGTCGGCGGTCACCAGGTTGGAATCGCCCTTGATGGTGAGCTTGAGGATCGAGGCCGCAATGGCGTAGTTGACGGCAGCCTGCGGGTCAAAGTCGTTGATGAGGGCATGGACGAGTCCGGCGTTGAAAGCGTCGCCGGCGGCAACGCCCTCGAGCACGTGAACGTCGTGAGCAGGGGAGAACCAGTGCTCGCCGCTCTCGGCGTCATAGAGCATGCCCATCCAGATGGAGCGCTCGACGCAGGAGATGTTGCGGACGACCGAAGCGACCTTCTTGCAGCCGTACTCGGCGCAGATTTGGCGGGCCATCTCGACGTAGGTGTCGCGCTCCTCGATGCCGTGGGCAAGGGAGCCGGAGACGCAGGTCATGCCGAGGCCGGCGGGTGCGTCCTCGTCGTTGGCGATGCAGATGTCGACGAGCGGCAGGAGCTCCTTCATGGTGGCCTGCGACTTTTCGGGCGACCACATCTTGCCGCGATAGTTTACGTCGCACACGGTCGTGATGCCCTTGGCGCGGCAGGCGGCGAGTGCCTCCTTGCAGGCGGCGGCCATCTCATCAGATACGGCGGGCGTCACGCCGGAGAAATAGAAGACATCGATGCCCTTGAGGATCTCGTCCCAGTCAAAGACATCGCGCTTGGCCATGTTGATGGCAGAGTACTTGCGGTCGTAGACGCAGCCGTTACCGCGCTGCGAGGCACCGACCTCAAACACATAGGAGCCAAGGCGGTCGCCCTGACGCACGACGCGCGTGGTGTCGACGTCGTAGACCTTCAGCGAACGCAGGGCGCACTCGCCCAGACGGTTGGCCGGGACAACGGAGACGTAAGCGGTCTTGTCGCCCTGGTAGGCCAGGGAAAGCGCAGTGTTGGCCTCGGCGCCGCCGTAGCGGACGTCAAATTCGGTTGCCTGCTCAATGCGCAGATGGTCTTTGGGCGAGAGTCTCATCATGATCTCGCCGAAGGTAAGAACCGTTTTACCCATGGTCGCGCAGCTCCTTTTACTCGTGCGTACACCTTTGATATGGCGTTGGCACGCAGGTGCCAAGACGGTAGGGTGCGTCTTTGCACCTGCGTGCCAACGCTTGCCGAAATCGGTTTACGAAATCGGTTTCGTTTCGAGTTGTAGTATACTCACCTACAGCGTTTTGCAACCGAGATTTTTAAAAAAATGCCTAAAATGGCTCAGACCGCCGACAAATGGGAAACGGGGTGCGTTATGGCGCAGATGAGAATCAAGGACATTGCCGCCGAGGCGGGCGTGAGCCCGGCTACGGTCTCGCGCTATCTCAACAACCGCCCCGGGCAAATGACCGAGGAAACCCGTGCTCGCATCGCGGCGGTTATCGAGCGCACCGGCTATCGCCCACGTGCCGCCGCGCGCAATCTGCGCAGCTCGCGCACCAACCTCATCGGCGTGATCCTGGCCGACATCGCCAACCCGTTCTCCAGCGCCATGCTCGAAGGACTTTCCGCCAGCGCCGCCGCGCGCGGCTGCTCGCTCATGACGGCCATTAGCGGCAACGACCCCGCTAAGGAAGCAGAGTCGCTCACCAGGCTTATCGATGCCGGCGTGGACGGCCTGGTCGTCAACACCTGTGGAGGCAATGACGAGGCGATTGCCGCGGCAGCGGGACGTCTGCCCGTTGTGCTGCTCGACCGCGATGTTGCCGACGGCGGTGTCGATCTGGTGACATCTAACAACCGTGAGCTGGTCGCCGGCTTGGTAGACGAGCTCGCCACCGCTGGCAGCGAGCGCCTGTGCCTGCTCACCGAGGCAAGCGACGACAGCCCCGTGCGTCGCGAGCGCGCCGAGGCCTTTGTCGAAGAGCTTTCGCGCCGCGGCCTTGCGGGCGAGGTCGTCACCCTAGCCGACGGCGGTGCCACGGGCGTCGGCCGCTTGGATGAGACCATCCGCGGCTATGCGGGCAAAAAACTCGGCCTCATTGCCGTCAACGGCCTGGTCTTCCTGCGTCTGACCGAGGCGCTGGCGCAGCTTGGTCCCTCGCTGCCGGCGGGGCTCAAGATCGCGACGTTTGACGACTACCCCTGGAACCATGTGCTCTTTGGCGGCGTCACCACGGCCGCGCAAGACACCATCACCATCGCCGAGCGCGTGGTCGAGCGCCTCTCCGAGCGCATCGACGTTGTTACCACCACCGTGGGCGAAGCCGCAAAGCTCGCCCCCAAACGCATCGAGATCCCCGGCCACATCGAACACCGCGCATCGACCTCGCGCTAGTCTGTGTGATAATATATAGACAATGTCATACAGGAGGTATCCATGGCTGCGTCTGTGCTGAGTGTGCGAGTGGACTCGTCAATTAAAGACTCATTTGCCGAATTGTGCGAAGAGCTTGGTATGACTTCGTCTGTTGCGGTCAATATGTTTATGAGGCAGATGCTGCGCGAGCGCTCTCTGCCGTTTGTTCCTTCACTTGGTAAAAGCTCTGCGAGCGAAAGCGCCGCGACGGGCATTTTGGATACTGCCCAGATTGAGTCCGCCGTCCGCGAGGCAGCCAGCTCGATTCCCGCCATCAAAACCGTGATTCTTTTTGGTTCGTATGCCCGGGGCGAGGCACATGTCGATAGTGATATTGACTTGCGTCTCGAAGTCGATCGCGAGCAGGGCTTTGGTCTTTTCGCGTTGTCGGCGATTGGCGAGGCGGTTCGCAAAGAAACCGGGAGGCAGGTTGACCTTGTCTCTAGTGATCATCTTGATGGCGATCTTGCCGCGGTAATCGAGCGCGAAGGAGTGATCCTTTATGATCGCGCGTAAGTCAGACGGTCTCCGTGCCCAAGAGGTTTTGGAGGCCATCTCCGAAACGAACGAGCGCATCAAGGCTTTTGATATCACCGAGGACCAGTTTCTGCATGCGGATGACGTACGGACGAGGGCGTTGGCGGACTCCCTTTTGATGTGTGCGCTTAGGGTGACGGAAGAAGCGGGCAAATTGTCGGAACGCTCGCAGCGGCTTCATCCCGAAATCGAATGGCGTGGAATTGTCGGCATGAGAAATTATCTTGCGCATGATTACGGCAATGTCGACCGCTCGGTTGTTTGGGATGCAGTGACGATGGAGTTCCCTGCGCTGGAACGAGCCTGTAGGCAAATTGTCTCCGAATCTGAACTCTAACCACTCGCTCGCAACAGCCTGCTCGCACACGTTTTTTGAGCGCTTGATACGCTTTAACCCTGCGGAAACATTTTTCTGCGATAGTATCTGCGATATAGACCAGTCGAAACCCGCCCGAAAGAAAGGGGAGCGACATGAACCAGCAGAACATCGATTACGTACTCCGCTCCGTAGAGCAGCGTGACATCCGCTTTGTACGTCTGTGGTTTGTCGACATTCTCGGCCGCCTCAAGAACTTTGCCATTAGCCCCGAGGACCTCGAAGTCGCTTTTGAGGAGGGTATTGGCTTTGACGGCTCCGCCATCGAGGGTTTTGCCACGCCCGAGGAAGCCGACATGCTGGCGTTTCCCGATGCTTCGACCTTCCAGATTTTGCCGTGGCGCCCGAGCCACAACGGCGTCGCCCGCGTGTTCTGCGACGTGTGCACTCCCGATTGCAAGCCGTTTGCCGGCGATCCGCGCGATGCCCTGCGCCGCATGTTCCGCAGGGCCGAGAAAGCTGGCTATCTGCTCAACGTGGGTGCCGAGCTGGAGTATTACTACTTCCCCGACGAGCACACCCCCGAGCCGCTCGACAACGTGGGCTACTTCGATCTTTCGGTGAGCGATGCCGCCCGCGACCTGCGTCGCAACACGGTCCTCACGCTCGAGAAGATGTCTGTGCCCGTGGAGTACACCTTCCACGCCGCCGGCCGCTCGCAGCACGGCATGAGCCTGCGCCACGCCGAGGCCCTGAGCATGTCCGACGCCATCACCACGGCAAAACTCATCATTAAGCAGCAGGCCTACGAAAGCGGTTGCCACGCCTCCTTTATGCCCAAGCCGCTGGCGGGCGAGGACGGCAGCGCCATGTTTTTGCATCAGTCGCTGTTCGACCACGACGGCAACAACGTCTTTTGGGGCGAGGACGACGAGAAGTACCATCTCTCCGATATCGCCAAGCACTATATGGCCGGCATCTTGGCGCACGCGCGCGAGATCAGCGCCATCACCAACCCCACGGTCAACTCGTACAAGCGCATCACCACGGG
>CAJKZO010000030.1:0-17300 GCA_905204365.1 uncultured Collinsella sp. | reverse complement strand
GACCTGCTCAAGATGAGCAAGAAGGAGTGGTTCGGCCTGCGCGGTACCGATATCGCCATGGTCTACCAGGACGCCCTATCTTCGCTCAACCCCTCTATGCTCATCTCTGCCCAGATGAAGCAGCTCACCAAGCGCGGCGGCACCCGCAGCGCCGAGGAGCTCCTGGAGCTTGTGGGCCTCGATCCCAAGCGCACGCTCGAGAGCTATCCGCACGAGCTTTCCGGTGGACAGCGTCAGCGTGTCCTGATCGCTATGGCCCTTACCCGCGACCCCAAGCTGGTCATCTGCGACGAGCCCACGACCGCTCTGGACGTTACCGTCCAGAAGCAGGTCATCAAGCTGCTCAACGATCTTCAGGCCAAGCTCGGCTTTGCCATGATCTTCGTTTCGCACGACCTGGCGCTGGTCGCCGAGGTCGCCCATAACATCACGGTTATGTACGCCGGTCAAGTTATCGAGCAGGCACCCACCAAGGAGCTGCTCACTAACCCGATCCACGAGTACACCCGCGGTCTTCTGGGTTCCGTTCTGTCCATCGAGAGCGGTTCGGGCCGCCTGCACCAGGTGCCCGGCGCCGTTCCGAGCCCGCGCGATTTCCCCAAGGGCGATCGCTTCGCGCCCCGCTCGAGCCACCCGCGTATTGGCCTGGACACCCGTCCGGTCTTCAAGCGCGTGCCCGGCACCGAGCACTTCTATTCCGAGCTCCCCGACGAGGTGCTCAAGGCAAATGGTTTGACCCCTCACGCGGAGGTGATGTAGATGAGCGAGACCGCAGTAAACGGCGTCGAGCCGATCATCTTCCTTGATGACGTCCACGTCACCTTTAGGACCCGTACCGGCTCGATTCTGCACCCCAACCTGGTTCACGCCGTCCAGGGTGTAACGATTAAGCTCATGCCCGGTCAGACGATTGGCATCGTCGGCGAGTCCGGTTGCGGTAAGTCCACCACCGCCAACGTCATGTGCGGCCTGCAGGCCCCCACGAGCGGCAAGGTCTACTTTAAGGGCAAGGACGTTACCAAACGTACCGCCGAGGACCGTCGCCACATGGGTCGCGTCATCTCGGTCGTGTTCCAGAACCCGGCCACGGCGCTCAACCCCCGCATGGTCGTTCGCGAGCAGCTGCTCGACCCCATGCGCGTCCACAACCTGGGTACCGAGGCCGAGCAGGAGAAGCGCGTCAAGGAACTCTTGGAGCTCACCGGTCTGCCCAGCTCCGCAGCCGAGGTTAGTCCCGGCCAGCTTTCGGGCGGCCAGCGTCAGCGCGTCGCAATTGCCCGTGCCCTGTCGCTGAACCCCGATGCCATCATCGCCGACGAGCCCACCTCGGCTCTGGACGTTTCGGTCCGCGCGCAGATTCTGAACCTGCTGACCGACCTTAAGAAGGAGCTCGGCCTGGCCATGGTGTTCATCAGCCATGACATCCAGACGGTCCGCTATATCTCTGACGACATCATCGTTATGAATGGCGGCAAGATCGTCGAGCATGGCGAGGCCAAGCAGGTCTTCCAGCACCCTCAGGACCCCTACACCAAGATGCTGCTCGGCGCTGCGCCGTCGCTGCTGCATCCCAAGCTCGGCGAGTAGCCTCGCTTTCCCTCCCGTGCGCCCGGTTCCCTTGCCGGGCGCACCTCCGTTGCGATTTCGAAAGGCTGGGTTCACGAGCCATGCCAAGTGCTCAGGAGCTACAACAGCAATTTGGTGAATATCGAGGCGCTATGCCCCGTCCATCGGATTTCGATCTCTTTTGGAAGGACCGCATGGCCGAGGCCGACGCCGTCGAGCTCGACTACGCGATTGAGGCGGCTTCGGTTGCGGATTCCGCGACCTGTCAGTTTTTCGACCTCTGGTATACCGGCATGTGTGGTGCACGCCTGCATGCCAAGTACCTCAAGCCGGTCTCGGAGGAGCCCGTGCCGCTGGTGCTTCAGTTCCATGGATATCCGGGTGCGAGCCGCAGCTGGTTTGAGCAGGCGTCGTTTGCGGGCATGGGCATGGCGCTCATTGCTCTCGATTGTCCTGGCCAAGGAGGCCCCTCCGAGGACATTGGTGGATTTGAGGGCACGACGGTCGCGGGCCATATCGTCGCCGGTATCGACGGCGACCCGGCCAACCTCTACTATGTCCGCTTGCACCAGGATATCCGCATTCTGTGCCGTATCGTTCGCGAGCTCGAGGGCATCGATCTTACCCGCGTGTACGTGAACGGCGCATCGCAGGGCGGCGGTTTGGGTATTGCGACCTGCGCGCTTAACAGCGAGCTAATCAATCGCGCCGCCATCCTCTATCCCTTCCTGTCGGATTTCCGCCTGGTCTGGGATTTGGATGCCGACGACATTGCCTACGAGGGTCTGCGTTATTGGTCGCGTTGGTTTGACGAGGACTCGACTCGTATTGAGGAGGCCTATGCCAAGCTGGCGTACTTCGATTCCAAGAACTTTGCCCCCATGGTCAAATGCCCCGTGCTGTTTGGCACGGGCACAGCCGATATCGTCTGTCCGCCGGCGACGCAGTTTGCGGTCTATAACAACCTGACCTGCGAAAAGCGTCATGAGTTCTTTGAAGGCTTTGGCCACGAGGAGATTCAGGATTTTGACGATCTGATCATTCCGTTTTTCTGCAAGGGAGGGGAGGCTCATGTCTAAGTGCGAGAGCAATGTCGATGGGCTGATTGTCTCCGAGCTTGCGGGGATTCCTGGGACGGTTTCGTCAAGGCTCGCTGAATATCGGGACTGGCACGGTGATGTTCAGGCAGATGTTTCTGATTTGGAGGCATGTGCTTTGGATCTTGAAATTCAAGGTCTGGCCATAACGGCGATTGACTTTGTTAACCCCTGCGCCCGTTACTCGGAGGTCTCCTTTGAGCTCGGTGACGATGCGATTCACGCTCGTTTGATCGAGCCTGTCGGTCGTGCCCGAGTATCTGAGCGCGTGCCGTTGTGCCTGATGTTCCACGACATCGATCGGCCTGTGCGCGGCTGGCATCACATGACGAGATTTGCCGCCATGGGGTATGCCGTTCTCGCGCTGGATGACGATGTTGCTGGTGCGGACGACCTGCGGCGGGGGATTGCTTCGCCCGCTTTTGTCGAGCGCGTCCGTTGGGGTTGCGCGCTGGCGAAGGTGGCGCGCAATCTTGATGGCATGGACCCCGACCGCATCTTTGCATGGGGCGAGGGCCTTGGCGGCGGAGTCGCGCTGGCGGTTTCTGCTCTGGACGAGCGGGGCCTCGCCTGCACGGCGGTTGCCAATCCGCTTCCTGGTGGCCTCGAGGCGCTGTCGTCTCGGGTGCGCGGATCGGTGCTCATGGGCACATCGCTTATGGATACCGTGAGCGATCCCAAGGATCAGTTTGCCGTATTCAACGGTCTTGAGTGTGACCGGAGGCATATCATCTATGCGAAATACGCTCACGAGCGCATCAATGCGTTCGAAAACGAAGTCGTCGACTTTTTTAACCAAACGTTCTACTCGTGTTCTTTGGCCTAGACGGCCTGGACACTGCCAACAAGAGTGGGTGGCATAGGGCCGCCCGCCAGACAACTAAGGAGATTCTTGTGGCAACTCAGAAATTCACCGGCGTTATCCCTCCCGTCGTTGTTCCCGATACCGAAGATCACCAGCTTGACGTTGCCTCCTTTGAGCGCAGCATCAACCGCATGATCGATGCTGGCGTCGATGGCCTGTTCTTCTTGGGATCCTCGGGCGAGGTCGTCTTCTCCACCGACGAGCGTCGTCGCCAGATTATCGCCGAGGCCGTTCGTATCGTCGACCACCGTGTGCCCGTTCTGGTCGGCATCATCGATACCGAGACCGAGCGCATGATCGAGCACGGCAAGGTCGCTCAGGAGCTGGGCGCCGATGCCCTCGTCGCCACCTGCCCGTTCTATGCCCTGCAGGGCATGACCGAGGTCGAGGAGCACTTCCGCATCCTGCACGAGGAACTCGACCTGCCCATCTTTGCCTATGACATTCCCGTCTGCGTTCACACCAAGCTCCCCTGGAAGCTCCTTGCCAAGCTCGGCGCCGAGGGCGTTCTGGCCGGCGTCAAGGATTCCTCGGGTGATGACATCTCGTTCCGCTACCTCGTTCAGGAGAACGAGAAGAACGGCCATCCGATGAGCATTCTCACCGGCCACGAGGTTGTTGTCGACGGCGCCTACCTCGGTGGCGCCGACGGTTCCGTCCCGGGTCTCGCCAACGTTGAGCCCGAGGGCTACGTGCGTCAGTGGAAGGCCGCTCAGGCTGGTGACTGGGCTACCGTCAAGGCCGAGCAGGATCGCCTCAATGAGATTTCGCACATCTGGGATGTCACCTCGGGCGTCCAGGGCTATGCCGGTGGCGTCGGCGCCTTCAAGACCGCTATGAACCTCATGGGTATCTTCGACAGCCCGACCATGCCGCGCCCGGTGAAGGCCATGACCGGCGAGAACGTCGAGGCGATTAAGAAGGTCCTCCAGGACAACGGTCTCCTGTAAAGCTTCCCCAGGCACCCGATCTTGGGGCTCAAGTGGTCGGGCGTGACCCATTAGGTAAGCGCCCGCCCCCGGTAACCCCAACCGCGGGGCCCTGGGAAACCTTTACTGAGTTGCGGCGATAACACCGCCTTCATTTCCTGTAGTTGTTTTTTATCTCCTAAGGAGAGCGACATGGAGAACAAGTACGTCTGCTCTGTCGATATCGGCGGAACTAAGATCGCGACTGCCATCATGGAGTACCCGGCTGACGGTAGTGTGCCCCATCCCGTTTTTGAGGCCGAGGTTCCTACCGAGGCCCAGGAGGGCGGCGAGGCCGTCTTCCAGCGTATCGAGGCGTCCATCAAGGCTGCTCTCGAGGCGAATCCCGATGTCGAGGTCCTTGGCGTCGGTATCGGTGCCGCCGGCGTCGTCGATCCCAAGACGGGCGCCATCGCGTATGCCAATGAGATCATGCCCGGCTGGTCCGGCGTTCAGTTGGGGCCGCGTCTGCGCGAGGACCTCGGTCTTCCCGTTGCCGTCGTAGGCGACGTGCAAGCTCATGCTCTGGGCGAGGCCCACTGGGGCGTCGGCAAGGGCAAGTTCTCCGTCTTGTGTCTTGGCATCGGTACGGGCATCGGCGGCGCATATGTCGAGAACGGCCGCGTGATGCAGGGCTTCCATGGTGCTGCCGGCCATATGGGCCACATCGAGTGCTCGGCTGCCGCCGGCATTCCCTGCGCCTGCGGGCGTTCCGGCCATCTGGAGTCGGTTGCTTCGGGCACTTCCATTGGTCGAATGTACGATGAGCGTTTTGGCCGCGTCGACCCCAGCCGTCCTTCGGTCGGTCGCGATGTGAACGACCTGTGCCGTGCGGGCGACGCAAAGGCGACCGAGGTCATCCATGACGCCGGCTTTGCGCTGGGTGCCAGCTTGGGCTCGCTCGCTAACATCCTGGACCCTGAGGTCATCGTCCTTTCGGGCGGCGTGATCCACCAAGGTCCCGATTGGCGTTCGCAGACGTGGAAGGATTCGGTGCACGAGGGCTATGCCAGCCAGGCGCTCGATCCGCTTCAGGACACGCCGATCCTCATCGGTTCGCTGGAGGGCGACGCGCCGCTTATTGGTGCCGCCGAACACCTTCTTGCTTCGTTGAAGTAAACATAACTACCAAGTGTGCCTTCTGAGGTGCCGCAGATTGACGTGAAAGAGGAGCGAAGCGTACTTCGGTACGCGAGCGACGGTTTGAACGTCAAGGTGCGGTGTCTCAGAAGGCTGTTTTGAGAAAGGTTGAGTCGAACATGCCCGTTGATCCTTTGATCCAGTCCCTGAAGGGTAAACTCGTCGTGAGCGTTCAGGCGTATATGGGCGAGCCGCTTCGTACGCCCGAGACCATGGCTCAAATGTCTCGCGCTTGTGAGCTCGGCGGCGCCGCCGCCATTCGCTGCCAGGGCCTTGCCGACATTGCCGCCATTAAGGGTCGCTGTGAGGTTCCCGTCATCGGCCTGTGGAAGGATGGGCACGAGGGCGTTTACATCACGCCGACGCTGCGTCACGCTCGCGCCTGCGTTGCTGCCGGTGCCGATATCGTGGCGATCGACGCCACCGATCGCCCGCGCCCCGATGGCAAGACGGTCGAGGATACCTTCCGCCCGCTGCACGAGGAGGGTGTGCTCCTGATGGCCGACTGTGCCACCATCGAGGATATTCGTCGTGCTGTCGACATGGGCTTCGACCTGGTATCCACCACGCTTTCTCACGGCGTCGCCGCCATCGACTGCACCATGGCCGATGGCCCCGACCTGCCGCTCCTGCGTCAGGCGACCGAGGAATTCCCCGGCCTTCCCATCATTTGCGAGGGCCGCGTGCATACGCCCGAGGAGGCTCGCGCCGCGATCGATGCTGGCGCCTGGGCCGTTGTCGTCGGCACCGCCATCACGCACCCCACGAGTATTACGAGTTGGTTCAAGGCTGCGCTTGAGGCGTAAGACAGGCCTCGTATCCGCTCGGGGCGGTATACTCAATATAGGCAATTGACCGCGCGGGATCCGGGTTGCTGGGTCCCGCGCTTGTTTTCGGGAGGCAGCACATGCAAAAGGGAGATGCCATGGATGCGGCGGAGCGCTCGGAGCGCATCCCCGATATCGTCATCATCACCGGAATGTCCGGATCGGGCCGCACACAGGCCATGCACGTGTTCGAGGACATGGGCTATTTTTGCATCGATAACCTGCCTCCGCGTCTCATCGCCCAGCTTGCCGAGCTCGTCGGCATCAATACGGGCGTGGGCAGGCATCTCGCCGTCACCTGTGACCTGCGCAGCCAGGGCTTGTTCGATGAGCTGCTCGATGCCGTTGCCGCACTCGAGGAGCGCGAGATGAGCTGTGACATCGTGTTTCTCGAGGCCTCTGACGAGGTGCTGATTCGTCGCTATAGCGAAAACCGCCGCCGCCATCCCATTGCCAAGCCGGGGGAGACTACGGCCGATGCGATTCAGCGCGAGCGCCTGCAGCTGCAGGGTGTGCGCGATCGAGCCGATATGATCATCGACACGAGCCGCCTGCGTACCTCTGCCCTGCGCAACAAATTGCGCATGGCGTTCTCCGAGTTGTCCGACCAGCAGCTCATGGACGTTCACGTGTTCTCGTTTGGCTTTAAGCACGGTATGCCCGTCGAGGCGGACATTATGATCGACGTTCGCTTCCTGCCCAATCCGTTCTACGATCCCGAGATGCGCACCATGACCGGTCTCGATAAGAAGGTCTCCGACTTTGTTCTGGACCATCCCAAGACCCAGGAGTTCTGGAAAGCTTGGACGCAGCTGCTCGATACGGTCATGCCCGGCTATATCGCGGAGGGCAAGCCACAGCTTTCTATTGCCATCGGCTGCACGGGCGGTCAACACCGCAGCGTTGCCATCGCCGAGGCCACGGCACGTTATTTGGAAGGTGCCCAATATCACGTGAGCATTTCCCACCGCGACCTGTCGCGCGCCAACACGAAAGCATAGGCCTGCATGTCGTTTACCGCCGAGGTGCGTGATGAGCTCGCGCGCTGCGAACCCGAATGTGAATACTGCGATTTGTCGACGCTTGCCGCCCTGACGCGTGTGAGCGGTACACTTTCGCTGGCCGGCTCCGGGCGGTATCGTTTGACGGTCGCGACCGAGACGGGCGCCGTCGCGCGCACGATGATCACACTGACGCATCGCATCCTTAAGCTCAAAACGGAATTCACCGTTCGTAAATCTGTATTGCATAAGGTTCGAAACTACCTCATCACCTTGCCTGATCAGCCAGACCTGGATAAGGCTCTGGTGCTGCTGGGCATCCTCGACCGCAGGGGAGGACTTGTCGCCGGCGTGCCCCGACATATCGTTGCCCGTCCCTGCTGCAGGCTTGCCTACATGCGCGGCGCGCTCATCGCGGGCGGCTTCGTGGCCGATCCACGCGGCGGTGTTCATGTGGGGGTCGCGGTGCAGGGCGAGCAATATGCCAAGGGGCTTTGCGATCTGTTGGAACAGATTGGGGTCCATGCTCGTGTTAATGCCCGGCGGGGGTCATATGCCGTGTACATTAAGAGCGCCGAGGAGATCGAGCAGCTCCTAAAGCTGATCGGCGCCAAGCGCAGCGTTGCCGAGATCGAGGAAGCGCGCGCGGTCAAATTGGTTAAGAACGACGTAAACCGTCGCGTGAACGCCGAACTCGCCAACCAGACCAGAAGTGCGGGTGCCGCTCAGCATCAGCTTGCGTTGATCGATGAGCTCGAACAGCGGGGTTTGCGCGACACGCTTCCGGATGCCTTGGCGGTCTTTTGCGACCTGCGCGAGCGCTATCCCGATCTTTCGCTGCGTGATTTAGGAGAGATGGCTGACCCTCCCTTGTCGAAGTCTGCCCTCTACCATCGTGTTTTACGGCTTGAAAAGCTCATTGAAGCAAACAGGTAGGTTAAAGTATCGACTTATATACGGATTTAGCTGCTATTTTATTCTTTAAAACGTTTTAACGTAAATTTGATTTTCAATTTCGAGCATTCTCGTGAAATTCAAGTCAAAAAAAAGGTATATTAGGCGAGTGGTTAGTTTGTGGGCCTCAACGGCAGGCGCTGTAGCTTGCGGGGGCCTTACGAAAGGAGACACAATGGCAGTAAAGGTTGCTATTAACGGCTTCGGTCGCATCGGTCGTCTGGCCTTCCGTCAGATGTTCGGTCATGAGGGCTCCGAGATCGTCGCTATCAACGACCTCACCTCTCCCGATATGCTCGCTTACCTGCTGAAGTACGACTCCACGCAGGGCAACTACGCTCGCGATCACGAGGTCGTTGCTGGCGAGGATTCCATCACCGTTGACGGCAAGGAGATCAAGATCTACAAGGAGGCCGACGCCAACAACCTGCCTTGGGGCGACCTCGACGTCGACGTCGTTCTCGAGTGCACCGGCTTCTACACCAGCAAGGCTAAGGCTCAGGCTCACATCAACGCTGGCGCCAAGAAGGTCGTCATCTCCGCTCCGGCTGGCAGCGATCTGCCCACCATCGTGTACAACGTCAACCACGAGACGCTGACCGCTGAGGACAACATCATCTCCGCTGCTTCCTGCACCACCAACTGCCTCGCCCCGATGGCCAAGGGTCTGAACGACTTCGCTCCCATCGTGTCCGGCATCATGACCACCATTCACGCCTGGACTGGCGACCAGATGCCGCTCGACGGCCCGCAGCGCAAGGGCAACAAGCGTCGTAGCCGCGCCTGCGCCGTCAACATCGTCCCCAACACCACCGGTGCTGCCACGGCTATCGGCCTGGTTCTCCCCGAGCTCACCGGGACGCTCATCGGTGCCGCCCAGCGCGTCCCGACGCCGACCGGCTCCATCACCAACCTCTACGCCGTCGTTGACAAGAAGGTCACCGTCGACGAGGTCAACGCTGCCATGAAGGCCTACGCCGAGACCATCCCCGAGACCTTCGCCTACAACGAGGACCAGATCGTCTCCCGCGACATCGTCGGCGAGACCCACGGCTCCATCTTCGACGCCACTCAGACCATGTGCTCTGACCTCGGCAACGGCCAGACCCTCGTTCAGGTCACCTCTTGGTACGACAACGAGAACTCCTATACCTCTCAGATGGTCCGCACCATCAAGTACTTCGAGAAGTTCGTTGCTTAATTTAGCTTTTAGCGAATAGCTCGTTGAGCGTCTAAAGAAGGGCGCGGCCTTATAGGGCTTACACCCTAGGGTCGCGCCCTTTTTATAAGAAATCGTCTGCCGTAATGGGAGGCAGACACGTACGAAAGGTAGAAGCAAACATGGCCTTTACCAAGAAGACCGTCCGCGACATCGATGTCGACGGAAAGCGCGTTCTCGTCCGCGTTGACTTTAACGTGCCTATCAAGGATGGCGTCGTTGGCGACACCACCCGTATCAAGGCTGCCCTGCCCACCATCAACTACCTCGTTGAGCACAACGCTCGCGTCATCCTCATGAGCCACCTCGGCCGTCCCGATGGCACCGGCTTCCAGCCCGAGCTGTCCCTCGAGCCCGTCGCCAAGAAGCTCGCTGAGCTTTCTGGTCTCGACGTCGCCTTTGTCGCCGACACCTACGGCGAGAAGGCTGCTGAGGCTGTCGCCGCCGTCGAGCCGGGCAAGGTCCTCGTTCTCGAGAACGTCCGTTTTGACAAGCGTGAGAAGAAGAACGATCCCGAGATCGCCAAGAAGCTCGCTTCCTATGGTGACGTCTTCGTTCTCGATGCCTTCGGTACCGCTCACCGCGCCCAGGGTTCCGTCGTGGGCCCCGCCGCTTACCTGCCCGCCGTCGCTGGCTTCCTGCTCGAGAAGGAGGTCGACACGCTGACCGGCATCTTCGCCGAGCCCGAGCGCCCCTTCGTCGCCATCGTCGGCGGCTCCAAGGTTTCCTCCAAGATCGGCGTTCTCGATCACCTCATCGACTCCGCTGATACCCTGATCATCGGTGGCGGCATGGCCTACACCTTCTTCCTGGCTCAGGGCCTGTCCGTTGGTCAGTCCCTCAAGGAAGAGGACTGGGTCGAGCGCGCTGGCGAGATGCTCAAGAAGGCCGAGGAGAAGGGCGTCAAGATCCTGCTCCCCATCGACAACCGCGTTGCCGATCACTTTGGTGAGGACGCTGTCCCCGAGGTTGTCGCTTCCGACGCTATCCCCGACGATCGTGAGGGCATGGACATCGGCCCCAAGACCGAGGAGCTCTATGCCGAGGCTGTCAAGGGCGCCAAGACCGTGTTCTGGAATGGCCCCATGGGCGTCTTCGAGTTCGACAACTTCGCTCACGGCACCCAGGCTATCGCCGAGGCTGTTGCCGAGGCCGACTGCACCTCGATCATCGGCGGTGGCGACTCTGTCGCAGCTGTCAACAAGTTCAACCTGGCCGACAAGATGAGCTGGATCTCCACCGGCGGTGGCGCTTCCATGGAGCTCGTCGAGGGTAAGGCCCTGCCCGGAGTGGAGGCGCTTCTCGATGCCTAATCGCACCCTTCTTATCGCTGGTAACTGGAAGATGAACAACGACGTCGCCGAGGCTGCGAAGCTCGCCGACGAGCTGGACCAGGCTCTGACTGAGGTTCCGGCTGGCGTCGAGGTGCTCGTCTGCCCTCCGACCATCGACATCACCACGGTTCATGACCGCATTCAGGCTGCCCCCATCGCCCTCGGTGCACAGAACGTGTACTGGGAGGCCAAGGGTGCCTTCACCGGTGAGTCCTCTTGCGACATGCTCAAGTCCGCTGGCTGCACCTACTGCATCATCGGTCACTCCGAGCGTCGCGACTACTTCCACGAGACCGACGAGGACCAGAACAAGAAGGCCAAGGCTCTCGTTGCCGCCGGTCTTGTTCCCGTCTTCTGCTGCGGCGAGTCCCTCGAGGTCCGCGAGGCTGGCACCTATGTCGAGCATGTCGTGAACCAGGTCAAGGCTGGCCTTGCTGGTCTTGAGATCACCTGCCCCAAGCAGGTCGTCGTCGCCTACGAGCCCATCTGGGCCATCGGCACCGGTAAGACCGCTACCGCTGAGGACGCTCAGGAGGTCTGCGGCGCTATCCGTGAGACCCTCAAGGAGATGTTCGGCGAGGAGCTCGCTAACGGCATCCGCGTTCTCTATGGTGGCTCTGCCAAGCCCGGCAACATTGCCGAGCTCGTCGCCAAGCCCGACGTTGACGGCGCCCTCGTGGGCGGCGCTTCGCTCAAGGCTGCTGACTTCGCCTCTATGGTCGTCAAGGCAGGCGAGTAGGACATATGGCACATCGTCATCTTCCTGCACTCCTGATCATCATGGATGGTTGCGGCCTTGCTCCGGCCGATGGCGAGAACGCCGTCGCCGCTGCCAAGACGCCCTTCCTTGATAGCCTGTACGAGAAGTACCCCCACACTACGCTCGGCGCTTCGGGCGAGGACGTGGGCCTTCCCGACGGCCAGATGGGCAACTCCGAGGTGGGTCACCTCAACATCGGTGCCGGCCGCATCGTGTTCCAGGAGCTTTCGCGCATCAATAACGCCATCAAGGACGGTTCCATCGCCAAGAACGAGGTTTTCGTCAAGGCTATGGACGACGTCAAGGCTGACGGCAAGACTCTCCACCTCATGGGCCTTATGAGCCCCGGCGGTGTTCATTCTCACATGAACCACGTCGAGGCTCTGGTCAAGATGGCTGCCGAGCACGGTGTCAAGACCGTTCGCGTCCACGCCTTCATGGATGGCCGCGACGTTGACCCGCAGTCCGGTGCCGGCTACATGAGCGAGTTCTGCGCCTTCCTGGCTAAGATCTCCGAGGAGACCGGTTGCGACGCTCGCGTCGCCACCGTTTCGGGCCGCTATTGGGCCATGGACCGCGACAACCGTTGGGAGCGCATCCAGCGTGCCTACGACGTCATGGTCAACGCGTCCGATGCCGATACCGACCCCGTTGCCGGTATCAAGGCCTACTACGAGAAGGATCCGCGCGGCGACGAGTTCGTCGAGCCCTTCGCTGCCCACAACGAGGGTATCCACGAGGGCGACGCGGCCATCTTCTTCAACTTCCGTCCCGACCGCGCTCGTCAGATGACCCGCGTGTTCACGGACAAGGAGTTCGACGGCTTTGAGCGCGAGCAGATCAAGCTTTCGCACTTTGTGACGATGACTGAGTACGATCCGACGTTTGACGTCGAGGTCGCCTTCCCCAAGACGTTCCCCGAGAACGTCCTGGCCGACGTTATCGCCGCCAATGGCCTGAAGCAGCTGCACACCGCCGAGACCGAGAAGTACGCCCATGTGACGTTCTTCCTCAACGGCGGCATCGAGGAGCCCAAGGAGGGCGAGGAGCGCGTGCTCGTCGCTTCCCCCAAGGTCGCTACCTACGATCTGCAGCCCGAGATGAGCGCTCCCGAGGTTACCGAGAAGCTCGTCGCCGCCATCAACGAGGATCGCGCTGATTTCTACATCGTGAACTTCGCGAACTGCGACATGGTTGGTCACACCGGTGTCTTCGACGCCGCCGTTAAGGCCGTCGAGGCTGTTGACGATGCCCTGTCCAAGGTTGTCCCGGCGATTCTCGCTAAGGGCGGCTTTGCGCTGATTACCGCCGATCACGGCAACGCCGATCACATGTTTGACGTTGCTTCCGACGGTTCCAAGCATCCGTTTACGGCTCACACCACCAACCGCGTGCCGTTCATCATCGTTGATGAGAAGGCCAAGCTCACCGGTATCGAGGACGGCCGTCTTTCCGATATCGCCCCGACTATGCTCACCATGGCTGGTCTGGAGCCTTCCGCCGAGATGACGGGCCGTGTGCTCGCCACCGAGGCCTAAGAGAAAACTCCAAGCGTTTTCTTGCAGGGGGTTGCCCATATTCGGGCAACCCCCTTTTTGGTATTTCTGCCATTTCCGCCCCGTCCCCGAGTAGCAGGTAGGGGAGAGCGGGGGATTGTGGTACAGTACTGGAGTTTGAATTGTTCTATTAAGGAGCTTATCTATGGGTCCGTTTCAGATTCTTCTGTTTGTCGTTTGGGCTGTTTCTGCCGTGGCGCTGACGATTCTCGTCCTGATGCATTCCGGTAAGGGTACCGGCGTTTCGGATATGATTGCTAGCTCGCTGTATAACTCCAGCTCTGCCACGGGCGTCATGGAGCAGAACCTTGACCGCCTGACCGTCATCATGGCTGTCGTGTTTGCCGTGTGCGTCGTGCTGTGCATGTTCTTTTTCCCGCAGGGCATCGTGGGCTACTAATCACGAGCCGCATAAATTCTTGAAAAGGGTCCCGCAAGTGCGGGACCCTTTTTGTTTACATATTTGTAACAGAGTCAAAATATCCTCATATACTTCGCCCAACTAAAGAAAATCTCGACCGTTAACCGGAATTAGCCCCAAATCGTGCATAAAATGCGCTACTGTATTGCAATACGTTGGTCCGCTTTGTATAACCAGCCAAAACGGCGGACCGCGTTTGAATGGTTCGATTGGGCTGTCTTGACGTTGCCCGACCGAACTTACTTTGTCCTATCTCATAAGGAGGATGGCATGGCTGATTCTATGTTCCACCAGCCCGTTATGGGTCGTCGCGCCTTTGTCGGCGGTACCCTTGCTGCGAGCTCCATGGCTTTTCTTGCCGCATGCGGCAAGAAGGGCGGCGACGCTTCCGGTTCTGAGTCCGGTTCGACGCTGAACTTCTACATCAACAACCCGGTCTGCATCGACCCCTACAATGTCCAGGAGGACCAGGGCACTCAGGTCGAGTACCAGCTTTTTGACGCTCTGACCACTTATGACGCCGAGAAGGGCAAGATCGCCCCGCTGGCTTGCGAGTCCTTCGAGGCCAACGACGACGCCACCGAGTTCACCTTCAAGATCAAGAAGGCCAAGTTCCACAACGGTGACGACGTTACCTCCAAGTCCTTCAAGCTCGGTTGGGAGCGTCTGGTCAACACCAAGTCGGCCATCGCTACCGAGTACGGCCCTTCCGAGGTCTCCTATCACCTTTCCATGGTCGAGGGCTATGACGACCTGCTCGCCGGTAACGCTACCGCGCTCAGCGGTGTTACCTGCCCCGCCGATGAGACACTCGTCGTCAAGCAGTCTTCCGCTTACGCCGACTTCCCCTTCGTCGCCTCTCACCCGGCTCTGTCCCCGGTTCCCGAGTGCGCCGAGTCCGATGCCAAGAGCTTCTATCTTGCACCGGTCGGTAACGGCCCGTTCATGATGGACGGCAAGTGGGAGGATGGTCAGGAGATCAACCTCAAGAAGTTCGACGATTACTATGGCGACAAGGCCAAGATCGATGGCATCCACTTCCAGGTCATCAAGGACATGGAGACCGCCTACAAGGAGTTCCAGGCCGGTAACCTCGATGTCTGCGACGTTCCCGTTGCTCAGATCGATGCCGCCAAGAAGGATCGCGGCGTGTCCAAGGACGGCTACACCATGGGCGATGGCGAGCGCATGCTGCTCGGCTCCGAGCCTTCCACCTACTACCTGACCTGCAACAACACGGCCGAGCCGTTCAACAACGCCGACCTGCGCAGGGGCATCTCCCTGGCCATCAACCGCGAGGCCATCTGCAAGACCATCTTCAAGGGTACCCGTACCCCCGCCGACGGCATTGTTCCTCCGGGCATCGATGGCTACAAGGAGGGCGCATGGGAGTTCTGCGCCTACGACGTCGACAAGGCTAACGAGTACCTCGACAAGGTTGCTCCCGCTGACGCTAACGGCGATCGTGGCATTAACGTGACTCTGTCCTACAACCAGGACGGTGGCCACAAGGAGATCATGGAGTCCATCATCGGCGACCTCGCCAAGGTTGGCGTTACCGCAACTTCCGATACCCCTGAGTGGTCTGCCCTGCTCGAGCAGTATCAGAACTTTAACTATCAGTTCGGTCGTCTGGGCTGGATTGCCGACTACCCGATCATGGATAACTTCCTGTATCCGCTGTTCCACTCCGACTCCCTCGGTGGCGACAACCGCTCTGGTTACAACAACCCCGAGTTCGACGCCAAGGTCAACGAGGCTCGCACCACGGTTGACGACGAAGAGCGCGTCGCTAAGATGCAGGAGGCTGACGCTATGGTCGCTGCCGACTGCCCGGTCATCCCGGTGATGTTCTACACGCACACCATCGTCGGCTCCGATCGCATCAAGCACCTCTATGTCGATCCGCAGAAGCACGCCGAGCTGGGTACCGCTGAGCTCGCCTAAGAGTTTGCAGCTTCCGTGAGGGTCAAGTATTTACGTAGACCTCATGGGAAACATACAGTTCTCCCTAACCTGGGGTAAACTGGCTGATGGTAATTTTGGGATGCCGGTCTGGCGATCGGCATCCCATTTAGGTTAATCCCTAGATAGGGGAGTGGTATGGGTAAGTACATCGTTAAACGTGTGCTTCAGTTCATCCCGGCATTTTTGGGCGTTACGCTGATTCTGTTCGCCCTCCAGAATATCGTGCCGGGAGATCCGATCAAGCTGATCGGTGGAGACAAGGCTCTGTCCCCCGAGGTGGAGCTTCAGCTTCGCGTTCGCTATCACCTGGTCCAGTCGGACGAGGACGGCAACGCGATCCTTGATGAGAACGGCGACCCCGTTCAAACGTCGCTCGTGGACCGTTACTTGTATTACATGAACGGCCTGCTTCATGGCGATCTGGGCAATTCGTATCAGCGCAAGCTGCCGGTTACGGAAATCTTTGCCCAGAAGTATCCGTATACGGTCAAACTTGCCGCGTGCGCCATCGTGCTCGAGGCAATCATGGGTATCGGTGCGGGTATCATTTCGGCGGTAAAGCGTTATTCCTTCTGGGATATTTTGGTAACGCTCACCACGTCGATCCTCGTTGCGGTCCCGGCCTTCTGGCTCGGTATGTTGCTGCAGCTGTTCTTTGGCGTCATCCTCAAGGACGCTACGGGCGGTGCAATCTCCATGCCGATCTCGGGTGCCGGCGGTTCCAGCTCTCAGTATCAGGATTGGATGCACTATGTGCTTCCGACCATTACGCTGGCTTCGGTTTCGACCGCTTATGCTGCGCGCATCATGCGCTCGCAGCTGCTTGACGTCATGAATCAGGATTACATCCGTACGGCAAAGGCCAAGGGTCTCTCCAATCGTGCGATCATCGTCAAGCATGCGCTTAAGAATGCACTCATCCCCGTCGTTACCTATATTGGTGTCGACTTTGGTGGCATGCTTTCTGGTGCCATCCTGACCGAGACGGTCTTTAACTGGCCCGGTATCGGCTATGAGGTCTATCGCGCCATTAGCATGCGCGACTGGCCCATCGTTATGGGCGGCGTTACGCTCATCGTCGTCGTCATCATGGTGATCAACCTGCTCGTCGACATTAGCTATGCATTCCTCGACCCGCGCATCCGCCTTGGCGGTCCGTCGGATAAGGCCTAAGGGAGGTACGTCTCATGCAGGAAACTGATTCTCAGTCTCAGGAGCAGGATACCGCCAGCAAGGCCGCATCTGCTCCCGCCAAGTCCCGCACGCTGTGGGGCGACGCTTTTAAGCGTCTTCGCAAGAACAAGCTCGCCGTTATCGGTGTCTGCTGGATCATCATCGTCGTTTTGGTTGCCCTGACCGCAGATCTGTGGGCTAAGCCCTGGCTCGGTTCGCCGACGGCTTCCGACTCGACCACCATGGCCCAGACGTCGCTGCTGGCTCCGTGTGCCGAGCACCCGTTTGGCACCGACGCCCTTGGCCGTGACATTCTCGTCCGCGTTATCTACGGTGCACGCGTTTCGCTGTCCGTCGGCATTATGGCCACCGCGATCTCCACGGTGATCAGTCTGGTCATGGGTGCCCTTGCCGGTATCTATGGCGGCATCTGGGATACGATTATCATGCG
>CAJKZO010000029.1:0-17514 GCA_905204365.1 uncultured Collinsella sp. | reverse complement strand
TGTCCGCCCGCGAGGATGCGAGCCACGACGTCCACATACTGCTTGTGCACGCGCCGAGTTTTGCCATCTGTCTGTCGATATTCCATGCCTCCTATTATCGAACGCATGTTTGCATGTTGTAAAGCGAACAGGCTGTGGTTTTGGAGTGTCGTAGTAATCGCACGTGTCCGCATGGCGTGTTAGCAAAAAGAATACCCGCGGTCAACAGGACTAATATTCAATTTTAGTGCCAAAAAATCCACTTCTCACATCAGAACTCGGTAAAGAAACCCGCAGGAGGTGATACGATTTATCATGTTTTTGTAACGTGCCTGCAAACTTCGAGAAAGCCCATATATGGACGTAACGTTCTCAACCTTCCTCGGCCAAATTGTGTCGAACCCAGTCCTTGCCGTCACCGTGATCCTCGCGCTCGGCGCCATCTTCGTCAATGGATGGACCGACGCGCCCAACGCCATCGCGACCTGCGTCACTACGCGTTGCATGCCCGCCCGCGCCGCCATTCTCATGAGCGCCGCATTCAACTTCCTCGGCGTGCTCATCATGACGCACTTTAATGCGAGCGGCGCCAATACCATCTCACATATCGTCGACTTTGGCGGAAACAGCACCATGGCGCTCGCCTGCCTGTGCGCGGCGTTGTTCTCCATCGTCGTCTACGGCGCCACAGCGTCGCGTTTTGGCATCCCCACCTCGCAAAGCCACAGCCTTATCGCCGGCCTGACCGGTGCCGCTATCGCCCACGGCGGCGCGAACAGCGTCAACGTCCACGAGAGGATGAAGGTCATCTACGGCCTGGCGCTCTCCATCGGCCTGGGCTTTGTCATGGGCTGGGTCCTGTGTAAACTCGTCTCGATTCTTTTCGCCGCCGCCAACAGGCGACGTGCCAATGTCTTCTTTAAATACGCTCAGATCGCGAGCGCTGCGGCCATGAGCTTTATGCACGGCGCGCAGGATGGACAGAAGTTCATCGGCGTGCTCTTTTTAGGCGTGGCCTTCGCAAACGGCCAGACCAGCGTCGGCGATGCCGGCATCCCCATCTGGATTATGCTGCTGTGCTCGGCCACCATGGGTATCGGCACCAGCGTCGGCGGCGAGCGCATCATAAAGTCCGTCGGCCAGAGCATGGTTAAGCTCGAGAAGTATCAGGGCTTCTCCGCCGACCTCGCGGGCGCCGCGAACCTGCTGCTTGCCACCCTTACCGGCATCCCCGTGTCCTCCACACACATCAAGACCTGCGCCATCATGGGCGTCGGTGCCGTCAAGCGCCTCTCGGCCATCAACTTCGGCGTCGTTAAGGACATGATGTTCACCTGGTTCTTCACCTTCCCCGCCTGCGGACTCATCAGCTTTGTCATGGCCAAGCTGTTCATGATGTTCCTCTAGTCAAACCGATCGTCCATCTGGACCGCAACACTTCGCCCACCCGTCTTCGCCTCGAAAGGACCCACCCATGGCTAAGAAACCCGATTCGTTCTACTTTGACAACTACGTCGCCTGCGCCGACCTCGCCGTCCAGGCCGCCGAGCTGCTTACCCAGATTTTTGAGAACTTCGATCCCGCGCAGATTCACGACATGCTCAATAAGATGCATGCGATTGAGCATGCGGCAGACAAGAAGCACCACGAGCTCGAAGACGCCCTGCTCACCGCCTTTATCACCCCGCTCGAGCGCGAGGATCTGGATCTGATGAGCTGCGCGCTCGACACCGTGCTCGACCGTATTGAGGGCGTCGTGCAGCGCGTCTACTTCACCAACATTCAGAGCATCCATCCCGACGCCATCGTCATCGCCCACAAGGTGACTGACGCCTGCCGCGCCATGAAAGACCTGATGGTCGAGCTTCCCAACTACCGCAAGTCCAAGACCCTGCGCGAGCTCGTCATCCAGATCAACACCATCGAGTCCGAGGCCGACGAACTCTACATCAACGCCATGCGCAACCTGCACGTTAACGGCAAGGACCCGCTCGAGGTCATCGCCTGGCGTGACGTCTACGCATTCCTGGAGTACTGCGCCGACTGCTGCGAGAATGTGGCCGATGTCGTGGATTCGATTGTCATGAAGAACAGTTAATTGGGGGTACGTGTCCCGGCGGCGAAGGGCCGGCACCTGTTTGCTTTCTCACTCCGGCTGCATGGCAGAGTCGTTCGAAAGTAAACAGGTGCCGGCCCTTCGCCTTACGTACCACCATTGGGAACTTTGGCTGATGGTTTTAGCGCAATGGGGGTTTGGCTGATGTGACCTTTGATACCCGGTTGGACACTTTGGACTTTTATCAGCGTTTGGCTGATGCTTGCTTTGGGTATTCTTTGGGTTACTTTGGGTTTGTTTGATTTTTAATTGTTGGAGGGCTTGTATGTCTTATTTGGATCTGGCTCGATCTCGGTATTCTTGTCGCGAGTTTGAGAATCGTTCCGTTGAGCAGGCTGTGGTGGATGCCATTGTTGAGGCTGGGCGTATTGCTCCTTCTGCTTGTAATAATCATCCAACCCGTGTGATGGTGTTGGATACGCCTGAGCTTCTGGAGAAGGCTGCTGCTTGTCAGCCTCGGTTTGCTCGTGATGGGTCTATCTTTGGGGCTCCGCTTGTCTTCCTTATTTGCAGCGTTACCGATGATGCTTGGGTGCGCCCGTATGACCAGATGAATTCCAGTGAAATCGACACCTCGATCGTGTGTGATCAGATGATGATGGAGGCCACCGAGCATGGCCTGGGAACGTGCTGGGTGTGCCATTTTAAGCCTGAGGTGGCACAGGAGCAGTTCCATCTGCCCAAGGGCGTCTATCCCTATCACATGCTCGTCTGTGGCTATGCCGCCGACCACATCGCCGACCCCGAGCATCGCGAGGCCCGCACCATTCGCCTCTCCGACTTCCTCCTCAAGTAGGTTTTGGGACATGCCCTAAAACCTATCCTTGACCGCTAACCGTTTCGCCGAGTTCTGCGCCACTATGTGCAGGGCTCGGTTTTTTATGTTGTGCGCCCCGGCACAGTCATAAAAAAGACCCGCAAGCTGCGGGTCCTTTCTAGGCACTAAATTGTAGGCCGAATGTTAGTCCAGGTCGTCGGCAGCGAAGTTGTCGATCGGGGCGAAGGGATCGGCCACGGGGACAACCGGGTCAGCGACGGGCAGCGGCTCGGCGGGAACAGTCACCGCAGGAGAAGCGGCAGAACCGACCGGCGTGGAGGCCATGAGGTCGGCCGGGAAGGAGTTCTGGGCATCGTCCATAAAGTGCTGGATGAGCTTGAGGTACTCGGCCTTGAACTCCTCACGGGAAGCCTTCAGACGGTCGATTTCCTCGAGCTCGGCCTGCTTTTCAGTCAGAGCCTGGCGGATAACCTCGCGGGCCTTGGCGTCAGCCTCGTTGCGGATACGCTCAGCGTTCTCATTGGCATCGTTGACGATGGTCTCAGCGGTCTGCTGGGCAGCGATCAGGGCAGCGGAAATCTGGCGCTCCTGAGCGGAGAAGTCAGGGGCGGGGGCAGCCACGGGGGCGGCAGGAACGGCCTGGTCGGCGGTATCCTGAGCCTGGGCAAGCTGAGCCTGCGCATCGGCAAGCTGCTGCTCGGTAGCAGTCAGACGACCCTTAAGGTCGACGATCTTAGCGAGCATAGCGTCAACCTCGGAGGACAGCGTCTCCAAGAAGACGTCGACCTCGGCAGGATCGTAGCCACGCTTGGCCTCAGAGAAAGTCTGAGCCTGGATGTCTGCAGGGGTAATAGCCATAACAAGTCTCCTTTTTCATCGCCTCGGCGCTACACGCCCGACGTAAGTTACTAAGTCAGTTCTACACGAGTATACCTATAAGAAGCTGCAGAACCAGCCTCTGCACCAACTGCAACGCAATAATCGCAACGACCGGCGAAAAATCGATACCGCCCATCGGCGGGATGAAACGACGGAACAGGTTGAGCCACGGACCGCACACGCTATCAAGCACCGCGGCAATATCCTGAAGCAAACCACCCTGCTTCATGGGAATCCACGTCATAAAGCAGTAGACGACAATAAGCGTGGAATAGAAGTTGAACAGCGTGTTGACCAGCTGGACGATAGTGTAGATGTTGATGGGAATCTCCTCGTCTTGTCTTTACTTAAGGTAGCCGTCCGCACGAAGCTTCTTGAGATCGGAATCTTTGACCTCGCAACCGGCGGGCAGCACCATGAACACGCGGTCGCCCACCTCCTTGACCGTGGCACCCAGACCGCAGGCAAAGCCGTAAGAGAAGTCCAAGACGCGCTTGGCAACTTCGGTGCGTACGCCCACAAAAATCAGTGCGACAGGCTGCTTGGTGCGAACGCGGCGCACCACGGTCTCCACGTCGTCATAGCTCTCGGGGCGCAGGACATAGGCCGGCAGCTGCGGTGTGGCGTTGATGATATTGCTCGCATAGGCCGAGGCATCGCTCGGTGCAGGCGCAGGCGCAGCGGCGGCACGGGCGCGGGTGTTCTCGGCGTAGCTCGACGGCGTGTCATAGGCACCAGGACGATAACCGCTCGCAACACTGTCCTGCGAGCGCGAAGGCGGGTTATACGTCGTGGCGTGGCGGGAGTCATCGCCGACCAGCTGACCGGAGCGCGTATACACGGCAACCGACTCAGCTTCACCGCGGCGCGTCTGACCAAGCAGGCCGTTGCTCGGCTCGTCTTGAGTGTAGAAGCCCTCGCCCGAAGCACCGCTGTAGCCGTTGCCCTGATAACTATCGTCATAGCCGTCATCGTAGCCGTAGTCGTCGTCCTGGCCATAACCCTGGTCGTAACCCTGCTGGCCGCCCAGGTGCATCTTATTTTTAATCTCGTCAAGGAAGCCCATGGTTGTGTCCTCTCGCGGTTTAGTGCAGGCGCCCCGATAATCAGTGCGCACTTCAGAGCCTTATTTTACTGCAAACTCCGGGCTAAATACTACCCTACCCAGGCGAACGAGCGTAGAGCCCTCCTCAAGGGCAGGCTCAAAGTCCTCGCTCATGCCGCAGGAAAGCTCAGGCAGGTTCAAATCGGGATGCGCCGCCTCCAGCTCATCCCTCAGCTCACGAAGCCCCGCAAAGGTGCGGCGTGCCACATCCTTATTCCCCCGGGGCGCCATAGTCATAAGCCCCTGAACGCAAATTCCCTTAAGTTCCGCAAGCTCACCCGCGGCGGCGCGAATCTCATCGGGCGAAAAGCCTCCCTTCGACTCCTCACCACTCACATTGACCTCAATGAGCACACGCTGGGGGCCGGCGAGCTCACCTGCCTCAATCTTGCGGACAGCACGGCTCGAGATCGCCTGCGCCAGATGCAGCGAACCCACCGAGTGAATCAGCTCGGCTGAGCCCAGCACCGCATTGATCTTATTGGTCTGCAGGTTGCCGATCATATCGAAGCGCACCTCGGGCAGCTCCGGATGCTCCGCCAGACCTGTGAGCTTGCGAACCAGCTCCTGCGGGCGGTTCTCGGCAAAATGGCGATACCCCGCCTGGATGGCGGCAACGGTCTCATCGACACCAACGGTCTTTGACACGGCAATGAGGCGCGCGGCGTCGTGGGGGCGGCCTGCGCGATCGAGCGTCGCATAAAAACGTTCCAGAATCTGCTCGCGGCGAGCGCGCATCAAGTCCAAATAGTTATCCATTGCCAATCGCCTCCGCTGACAGCCAAACAAGTAGTCCCATGCTAACGCAAGAGCGCGGCCCCGCATGTGCAAGGCCGCGCTCACTTAGGTATTTACAATCTTTCGACGAACGGGGTTGCTTACTCCTCGTCGTCCTCGCCATCGTCCTCGTCCTCAAGATGATCGAGCAGGTAGCGAAGACCCTCGCTGACCTCGTTAACGGGCACCTTGGCAACGTAGTGCGCGTCGACGGCGGGCCTCATGATAACACCCTCGCCCGAAGGCACGCGCATGCTCTCGAGCTCATCCTCGTCCGTGTGGGCGATATCGCCGGCAGTCATACGCTGTCCGGTCAAAAGGAAGGTCAGGCGGCAGGCGGCATCGATAGAAATCGAGGCGATACGATCGAGGTAGCGCGAAACCATGATGGCGCGGCGCAGGTCGTCATAGTTGCTATCGTCATCCATAAACTCGCCAGCATCCATACGGTTGAAGATACGGAAGAACTTCTCGTACGCCGCATGCACCGGCTCGTCCTCGACGGCCAGGTTGCAGATGATGGACATGTCGTTGGTGACGAGCGCGGAAAGCGACGAGCCCAGTACCTGGTAAACAGCTTCGGCCTCGGCCTCGACCGTGCCGACAAGCTCCTGAGGCAGCGAGATGTCGGCCTTGATCATGTGACGCGTGGCGCGGCAGACCTGGCGAACTTTATCGGTCATGCGCTGCAGGTTAAAGTCGACGTAGATGATTGTCTGCAGCAAGCGGAAGTCGGAGGCGACCGGCGACTGCGTAGCGATCAGGTTGTAGCACACGGCCTCCAAGTTAGCGCAGCGCGCGTCAATCGAAAGCGTGCGCTTCTTGGTCTTGGTGGCGAGCTTGCGGTCGTCGGTCACATAGGCCTTAACGGCATCGTGGAGGGCCAGATCGACGGCCTCGTAGATGCTCAGCATCTCGTGGCGGGCCTCGATGAGCTGACGGGAAAACAGTTTACGCATGGTTCACTCCAATCAGTTGGGTGCGGTCATGCCGCCCGCACAGTGAATACGCACCGGACCAGATCCGATCGACTTGGGACTAGTCGCACCGATCAGCCAAAGCGGCCGGTGATATAGTCTTCCGTCCGCGAGTCCACCGGACTGGTGAAGATCGCGTCGGTTTGACCATACTCGATGAGCGTGGCGGGCTCGCCGGCAACTTCCTGCAAGAAGAATGCGGTGTAGTCGCTAATACGAGCTGCCTGCTGCATTGAATGCGTGACGATGATGATCGTCATCTCGGGCGCCAGCTCGGCCATCAGATCCTCGACCTTAGAGACGGACGTGGGGTCGATGGCGGAGCAGGGCTCGTCCATCAGAAGGACATCGGGCTGCACCGCAAGCACGCGCGCGATGCACAGACGCTGCTGCTGACCGCCCGAGAGCGCCAAACCATCCTTGTTGAGCTGATTGGATACCTCTTTCCAGAGGTTGGCGCGCTTGAGCGATTCTTCCACGATGTCATCGAGGTCACTTTTGCTAGTCACGCCCTGCAGACGAGGGCCAAAAGCGACATTCTCGTAGATGGATTTGGGAAACGGATTGGGCTGCTGAAAGATCATGCCCACGCGGCGACGGAGATCGACCGGGTCGACGCCCTCGGCATAGATATCATTGCCGTCGAGCGTCATGGTGCCCTCGACGCGCGTACCCTCGATCAGGTCATTCATGCGGTTGATGCAGCGCAAAAACGTCGATTTGCCGCAGCCCGAAGGGCCAATAAACGAGGTGATGGCGTTTTTGGCGATGTTGAGGTCAAGCCCCGTCAGCGCATGAAAGTCACCGTACCAAAAGTTGAAATCCTTGGCCGTAATGGCCGCTTGCTCCAACGTGGGAGCGGACTGATAAACGGACATGGGACTCCTTAACTAGCGACGCTTGCGCGACAGGAAGCGCGCAAACAGGTTGAAGGCCAGAATAATCACCATCAGCAAGAGCGCGGTGCCGTAGGCTGCGTTCATGTTGATGCCGTCGTTGGCAAGCAGGTACAGATGGACCGTCATGGGGCGGCCGGAATCGAGCGGCGAAATAGGTAGATTGATGGCCTGGCCCATGGTGTAAAGTACAACCGCGGTCTCGCCAATGGCACGGCCGATGGCAAGGACGATGCCGGTGGCGATGCGGCCAAAGGCGGAAGGAAGCACGATCTTGGAAACGACCTGCCACTTAGTGGCGCCCAAGCCATATGCGCCCCAACGGATATAGCGCGGCACGGCGCGAATAGCCTCCTCGGTGGTGCGCATGACGATAGGCAGCATCAGAAGCGCCAGCGCCAGGGCAGCCGAGACCATCGAAAGGCCCAGGCCCATGGCCTCGACAAACAAGGCGTAGCCAAAGAGACCCATAACGATGGAGGGCACCGAGGCCAAAGCATCGGCAGCATAACGGATGAGCTCGACGACCTTGCCCTGTTTGGCGTACTCGGCCAGATAGACGGCCGCTAGCACGGCGACCGGCGTACAGATGAGCATGGCGAGCGCCGTCACGTAGATGGTCGAGACAATCGTAGGCCAAATGCCGCCCTCGGCGTTGACACCCTGGGGCCAACCGAAGATAAAGTCGAGCGAAATATGCGGTAAGCCATTAACAACCACGTAGGCGATGATAGCGACCAGCACCAGCGTGGTGATGTAGGCCGCGGCGCGGAACACGCCGAGCATGATCTTGTTTGACAGGTCTTTGTTGATGCGGCCCTTCTTGCCGTGGGAAAGGGCACGCTTGATGCGCTCGCGCGACGAGGTCGTATCGACCGTCGCGTCAACGGAATCGGACATAGCCTACCCCCTCTTCTTCTTGGAAATCAGACGGACGATGCCCACCAGCGTGGCGGAGATGATAAACAAGACCACGCCCATGCCGAACAGCGCCGAGCGGTGCAGACCCGAGGAATAGCTCATGTCGAGCGCAATCTGGCTCGTGAGCGTCGAGATGGGGCTCGCAATGCTGTCGGGAATAACCGGGGCGTTACCCACGACCATGAGCACGGCCATGGTCTCGCCGATGGCACGGCCCATACCCAGCACGATGGCATCCACGATACCCAGCTTGGCGGCAGGTAACACGACCTTATAGATGGTCTGCCACTTAGTAGCACCCATGGCATACGATGCCTCGCGAATGCCCATGGGAATGGAATTGAGGGCATCGATGGTGAGCGTGGTGATGGTAGGGACGATCATGATGGCGAGCACAAACCACGCCGTCAGCGCACCAAAACCAAGGCCGCCGGTCAGTTGTGCGATAAACGGGCGGATGATGATCATGCCGAAAAAGCCGTAGATGATAGAAGGGATGCCGGCCAGCAGGTCGACGGCAGGGCTGATGAGCTTGCGCACGCGCTTGCCGGCGATCTCGACCAGGTACACGGCCGTGCCCACACCTAGCGGCACGCCCATGGCGAGCGCACCGACGGTCACCAGACCTGAGCCGGCAAGCAGCGACATGATGCCGTAGTGGCCCTCAGAGGGCGCCCACGTAAAGCTAAAGAAGTCCGCCAGACCGATGTCGGTAAAGACGGGCAGCGCCGAGTACGTGGTAAAAACAAAAATCAGGATGACGGTTACGACCGCCAAGAACGCGCAGGCAAAGAAGATCCACTGCAGCGCCTTCTCCTTGATATAGGTACTGCGCGATACGAGCGCCAGCTCGCGCTTCTTGGGTGCCTGAGCATTCTGCTCAGTCTGGGAGTTTTCCTGTGCTTCCATGCTACTCACTCCCCTTCTCGTCGTTGGTGACGGGAATAAAGCCCGCCTCGCGAATCTGCTTGTCCATCTTTTCGGACGTCACGTAGTCGATGTAATCCTGCGCCTGCTGCGAAGGCGCACCCTTCACAAAGAAGTAAAGGTCGCGCGAGATGGGATAGCCGCCACTCGCGACCGTCTTCTCGGACGCCTCAACATGATTGACCGAGACAGCCTTGACCGAGGTCTTGGCGTTGAGGCTATCGACGAAGCCCAGCGAAATGTAGCCGATGGCCCCACGCGAACGAGATACCACGTCGCGCACCTGGCCCGTACCCGAAAGAACAGCCGAGCGGCGATCGAACGGCGTGCCATCCATCACGATGGTACGGAAGGCCTCGCGCGTACCGGACGCCTCGTCTCGGTTGATGACCTGAATCCTCAGGTCCTCGCCACCGACCTCTTTCCAATTGGTAATCTTGCCGGCGTAGATATCGCGGAGCTGCTCGGTCGAGAGGTTATCGACGGGGTTGTCGTCGTTCACGATGACCGCAATACCGTCGTGGGCAATGACGATGGGAGTCAGGCCCAGATCCTGTTCGTCGGCATTGAGTCCACGGGAGGAGCTGGCGATATCGGCCGTGCCGGCGCTGACGGCCTCGATCCCAGCGGAAGAACCCAAACCGGAAACGAGCACGTCGATGCCGGTCTCCTCCTTAAAGCCCTCGGCCGCAATCTCGGCGATAGGAAGGCAGGTCGTGGAGCCGGCCACGGTAATGGAAGAGGTAGAAGATCCCGAAGAACAGGCGCACAGCGTAAGCGTAAGCACAGCGGCGCTCAGGACCGATACGATCTTTCTCATAGCATCACGCCGATCGCAGCATGGCGCCCACAGGTGCCGTCCTCGTTACGGTAGGAATAAAAGCGGTCGTTCTGACGCACGGTCGAAAGCTGGGTATCCACGATATCATCCGCGTCGACACCGACATCTACCAGCGCCTCGCGAATGGCAGCGGAAAGATCGAGCATGCGAGAGGTACTCGCATCGATGCAAGAGAACTCGGCGGCAAAGCGATCCATGAGTTCCTGGGATACCTCATATTCGTCACCCAAGATATGGGGGCCGATGTAGGCGGAAACGGCGCTCGCATCGCAGCCGGCAGCATCGCAAAGCGCCTGGCACGCCTTGGCAGAAATACGTGCAATCGTGCCCTTCCAACCGGAGTGCACCACGGCAAATCCGCTGGGGGCCACCAGCACCACGGGAACGCAGTCGGCAAAGCAGAGCAGCACGGGTACGTTATGCGCCGTACAGACGATGGCATCGCAGCCCTCGGCAATCTGCTCGCGAACGTCCTCAAGGTCATCGGCGCCGTTCGAGGTCACCGCAACGATATGGTCACCATGGACCTGATTGGGAACGAGCAGGTTGTGCTCGCACTCGGCGGCACCCATAGCCTCGAGTGCGCGGCGACGATTTTCTTGAACAGCAAAGGGGTCATCGCCAACATGCGAGCCCAAGTTGAGTGAGGAGTACGCATCTTCGGAAACGCCACCGGCGCGCTCGGTGAAGGCAAAGCGAACATCGGATGTCGCGCCCTCCACCAACGTAACTCCATCATGGTCGACACGCGAAACTTTGTCCGCACGTGCTGCCATACTAAAGCCTCCTAATAACACAAGTACCGCGGCATCGCCGCTACAGCCCGCGTTTATACGGCTGTCATACTTCTCTAAAAGGATACCTGCTGCGCTGGAGGCAATCGTAAAGGGAACGTAAAGAGATTGGAGGTTCTAGTTTACAAAGTCGAAATAAAAAGGGCGCGTCCATACGGACACGCCCCTGTGCACAACAATGCAAAGAACGACTTAGAAGCTACCGCGCTTCAGGAAGTCGGGAAGCTCGAACTGATCGTTGCCGAAGTTAGGAAGCTCGGTGCCACCGACGTTGCGGGTCGGAGCGGCCTGAGCCGGGCTGGTGGCCGGAGCGGTGCGCTGCGGCTCAGCGGAGGCAGCGGCCTTGCTCTGAGACTGCTGAGCAGCAAAGAGCTCGTCCTGACGGTTGACGTTGGAGTCGGAGAAGCCCGTAGCGATGACGGTGATACGCACCTGATCGCCCAGGGACTCGTCGACAACGGTACCGAAGATGATGTTGGCCTCGGGGTCGACGGCGTTGGCGACAACGTCGGCGGCGTCGCTGATCTCCTGGATGCCCAGGTCCTTGGAACCGGCGATGGAGAGCAGCACGCGCGTGGCACCATCGATGGAGCTCTCGAGCAGCGGGCTGGAGATGGCCTGCTGGGCAGCGTCGACGGCACGGGTATCCCCAGAAGAGGTACCGATACCCATCATGGCAGTACCGGCCTGCTTCATGATGGTCTTAACATCGGCGAAGTCCAGGTTGATGATACCGGGGACGGTGATGAGGTCGGTGATGCCCTGGGTGCCCTGGGAAAGGACGCCATCGGCAATCGCGAAGGCCTCGAGCATGGTGGTCTTCTTCTCGGCGATGTCGAGCAGCTTATCGTTAGGGATGACGATCATGGTGTCAACGCAATCGGAGAGGGTCTTGATGCCCTCCTCGGCGCTCTTCTTGCGCTTGCGGCCCTCAAAGGTGAAGGGCTTGGTCACGACGGCGACGGTCAGCGCACCGACCTCGTTCATCGCGATATCGGCAACGATGGGAGCAGCGCCGGTACCGGTGCCACCGCCCTCGCCGCAGGTGATGAACACCATGTCGGCGCCAGCGAGCGCCTCGGCAATGTCGTCGCGGGACTCATCGGCAGCCTTGCGGCCAACCTCGGGGTTGGCGCCGGCGCCCAGGCCGCGGGTAAGGTCGGTGCCGATGTGCACCTTGATATCGGCATCAGAGATCGCGAGCGCCTGAGCATCGGTGTTGATGGCAACAAACTCGACGCCGCGGATGCCCTCTTCGATCATTCGATTGACCGCGTTGGTACCGCCGCCGCCGACGCCGACCACCTTAATGACGGCAAGGTAGTTGTTGATCTCTGTCTCGTGCATGTCGGTCCTCCGAACAAAGGTTATAGCCATAGCATGGGTCGACCCCTGCGCACATTAACCTTCAGGTTGAAAGTAAATGCAAAGGTAAACCGTATTATGTTTGCACATTATGAACGTATCAGTCAAATAATTGACCGTGAAAACCAAACAAACCAGATAAACGGCGTGGTATGGCCCCTCAACAAAGCATCAACCAGCGCTACGAGGTCGGAGCATTCCTAAATGTGTAGTTGCCCGGAGAGCGCACATTGATATACGTTACGCCCTCTACCTGCGAAAGCAACTTGGTGACTACGCGCTCCTTCTTGACGATATCGTTCGAATCGCCCAGCGACACCTCAATGCCGTTATTGAGGTTTGCCGAGATGGCTTCGACCGAAGGCGTGGAAATATCCTTGACTTGTCCCAAGAACTCGCTCGAAAAACCACGCACATAATCCAAGCCAGCCTTAACGGCCTTGGAGCTCACCGCCTGGCCGGAAACCGGAGCGACATCCGCCGAGACATCAGTCAACAACACCGCGCCATAGTGCTTAGCGAGCGCCAGCGCGGCATCAATGCCGGTCAGGGTATTTGAGCCCTGCCCCGTCGTGATGACGTTGCCCTGGTCATCCACTTCGACCGACGTCGACAGCGGGGCGATCCAGGTGTCATCATCCCCGATGGCCCAGGCAAGGTCATCGGAGCTGATATAGGCAATTGCGATGACCTTGCGCTCCATAGGCGTAATGATGAGCGTATGCGGGAACTGACGCTGGACATCCACGCCCGAGACCCACGGGTTCTGCTTGAGGTCCTCGGTAATCTGGTCGGGATCGACGTTAAAAAGCGACGTTCCCTCGGGCAAATCGATCAGCTGGATAGCATCGTGCTTCGTCACATGCTCGCTGCCTTGAATCTGAATATCAGTGGCGGTAAACAATCCAGAGTTAATCACCACGATGGCAACGACGACGAGCACGGCCAAGACGGCCAAAACGCCGCCCACGATTTTGCCTTTGCCTGTAACGACAGAAGCGGCGTCTGATGTTTTATTTGCCATCGCCCTAAGTGAAGACAACGGGTTGACGCCTTTTTTACCCGAAGGCTTCTTGGCGGTAGCCGGCACCGATGTCAGCGAGCGCGGTTTCGATGCGCCCAGTGTGCGACCCGGACGCGCCGCTTTAGCTCCCGTCGAGGGCTTAGGAGTTGCCATAGGACGGGCAGGCTTGGCGCCCATAACAGGCTTTGACGTCACCGAGGGACGCGAGGACTTTTTTGCGGCCGGACGATTGCCGAGCTGCGAGCCGACAACCGGACGACTGGTCTGTCGAGCATGCCCGACAGACTTAGAGTGCGCGATGGTATTGCGTTGAGGTTTGGCAGGCGCGCCGGAACGCCCTCCGGCGCGGCGGAAGGTGGGTTTCGATGCTCTAGAAGCCGAGGAATTTAACTTCCGGTCTGAGCTCGATGCCATACGCCTCCCTCACCTTTCCGTGCACATGTCTGATAACCGCGGCAACGTCATCGGCCGAGGCAGTTCCGTTATTAACGATAAAATTAGCGTGAACGGGCGAAACTTCCGCACCGCCAATCGAAAAACCCTTTAATCCACAATCCTCGATAAGCTTGCCCACACTCGCATCGGGCGGGTTGCGAAAGACCGACCCGCAGGATGCGCGACCCATGGGCTGCGTACGCTTGCGCCTCGTCAGGTACCGCTCCATACGCTCGCGAATGTCGACCTTGGGCGCCGGTTTAAGCTTAAGCACGCACTCGAGGATGATCTCATTGCGGGGAAGGCTACATTCTCGGTAGCCCCAAGTGATCTCGGACCCCGCATAATGCTTGATACCGGATGCCGGGTCAAACGTTACGACATCCTCAACCAGCGAGCCAATCCACTCGGTCCGTGTGCCTGCATTCATAGATATCGCACCGCCAACCGAACCAGGGATGCCAACGGCAAACTCAAGGCCCGAGAGGCTACGCGACAGGGCATCGTTGACCAGGCGCGCAAACATCACGCCCGCACCGACCGTCAGCGTACAACCGTCATCGGCAACAACCGTGCGCTGAAACTCACGTCCGAGCGAAATGACGGCACCGCGATAACCGCCATCGGCAACCAGCAGATTGGAGCCCTTGCCGATGATGACCCACGGCACCTGCTCGCGATCGAGCACCGCCACGGCGCGGCGGAGGGCATGATAGCTATGGCACGTCACAAAGAGGTCAGCCTTGCCGCCGATACGATAGCTCGTATGACGCGCAAGGCGCTCGTCCTCGATCACATCCGTGTCGATCATGCCCGAGAGCGCCATGACGGCGTTAAACAGACCCATTAGACTTAAGCGTCTTTCTTGGCAGTCAAATACTCGATAAACTCGGGGCCGACGGTCGTAACGTCACCGGCACCCATAGTGAGCAGCAAGTCGCCCTCGCCCACCATCTGCTCGAGCTCCTGATTGAGCTCAAGACGGCTGGAGCAGTACACGACCTCCTTGCCAGGATGCTTGGCGCGCACGGTATCGGCGAGCATCTTAGAGGTAACACCCGGAATGGGCATCTCGCCAGCCGAGAACACATCAATCAGCAGCAGTTTATCGGCATTGGCAAATGCATCGGCAAAGTCGTCGCACAGGGCCTGCAGACGCGAATAACGGTGCGGCTGGAACACGACGTCGACATGCTTGTAGCCCAGCGACGAAGCGGCAGCAAGCGTCGCCTTGATCTCGGTGGGGTGATGGCCGTAATCATCAACCACGGTGATGCCATCGATATCGCCCACGTGGGTAAAGCGACGGCGGACGCCCTCAAAGCTCGAGAGCGCCTTGGCGGCGGCGTCGATGTCAAGGCCCAGGACATGGGCGACGGTGAGCACCGCCGTGGCGTTGAGCATGTTGTGGCGACCGGGATTGCTCTTGATCTCCACGGCATGCTCAGTGCCATCCTCAAAGCGAACGATAAAGTCACTCTGGATGCCCTTGACATCCGGGTGCATGCAGACGATGTCGTTGCTCTCGGCAAAGCCGTAGGAAAGCACGTGACGGCCCGTCGACTTGGCGAGCTCGACCAGATGCGGGTCCTCACCGCAGACGATGACGGTGCCGTCCTCGCCCACCAGGCTCATGAATTTGGCGAAAGTTGCCTCGATCTCCTCGATACCCGAGTAGTGATCGAGGTGGTCGGCCTCGACGTTGGTCACAATGACCACGTTGGGGTTCAGGAACAGGAAGGAGCTGTCGGACTCGTCGGCCTCGGCGACAAAGTAGTCGCCCGAGCCGTTCTTGCCGTTCGTGTCATAGCCCTCGACGATGCCACCGATCAAGAAGCTCGGATCCAGACCCATGCGGTCGAGCATGGTGGCGCACATCGAAGACGTGGTGGTCTTGCCATGCGTGCCGGCAACAGCGACGGTGGTGTAGCCGTGGCCCAAAGCAGAGAGCATCTTGGCACGGGGCCACACGGGAATACCAAGCTCGCGAGCGCGCACGAGTTCAGGGTTGGACTCCGGAATAGCGGTGGAGACAACAACCACGTCGGGCTTGACCTCGTCGATCGTGGCGGCCTCATGGCCCACATGCACCTTCACACCAGCGCGGGTAAGCTGGCGGATATAACGTGACGTCTTAAGGTCGGAGCCGGTAACGGCATAACCGCGCTCGTGCAGAACGAGGGCGATGCCGCTCATGCCGGCGCCGCCGATACCGATAAAGTGGGCGCTCTTAAACTCGGGCGCGGAGGTTGCAGTCTGGGAATCAGCCATGTGCTCGTGTACTCCTTGCGTAAACACTGCCTGTAACCCGTTAACTGTACCGCACCTACCGATTCTGCGCGAGGGCGGCCGACGATATCCCGTCTAACTAACGCAAACCCTCTACCGCATCCGCCAGAAGAGCGGCGGCCCTATCCTGAGCCAGACCACGCGCCGCCTGACGCATGGCGTCGCGCGCCGCCGCGTCATCGACCAGGTGCAGCAGTTCATCGGCAAAGGCAAAACCGTCGATATCGGCATCGGCGCAGAGCACGCCGGCCCCGGCGTCGACCAGATAACGGGCATTGGTGGTTTGGTGGTCGGCCGTCGCATGCGGATACGGCACGAGCACCGAAGGTACGGCGAGCGCAGCGATCTCGGCCACGCTCGATGCGCCCGAACGCGAGAGCACCAAATCGGCAGCAGCCAGCATATCGCCCATGTTGTCGATGTAAGACTGGACGCGGTAACGCTTCGCCTCCTCGGGCGTCAGCGCCAAAGCGCGCTCGGTCTCCTCAAAGCCGTCGGCACCCGTCGAATGCAACACATAGAGGTTCTTGCGCGAAAGCAGCTCGTTTTTGAGCGAAACCACGCGCTCGTTGAGGTGCTGGGCGCCAAGTGAACCGCCAAAGACGAGCAGCAGCGTAGCGTCCTCGGGAACGCCAAGTGCCTTGCGGCCGCGAGCGCGATCGCCCTCGATCACCGAGCGACGTACGGGGTTGCCGGTCATGAGCACGTGGTCAGGGTCACCTTCGCGCTCAAAGACCGAACGCGCTGCCGGCACCGAGATGCACACGCGGGCGGCGTGGGAGTTCATCATCTTGTTGGCCAGGCCCGGAACAGAGTTCTGCTCATGCAGCAGATACGGAACGCCCGCGCCCTTGCACCACCCCAGCAGCGGAACCTCGACATAGGCACCAAAACCAATGGCGGCATCGGGCTTGCCGACCTTTGAGAAATGACTGGCGAGCGCACGCTTGGCTTTGTTGACACGCCACAGCGAGGTCAGCGCCGTCCAAGGATGGGAGCGGTCGAAGCCCGTGACCGTAATGGGCACAAAATCAAACCCAGCCTCGGGGACCAGACGACCCTCGAGCTTGCGCGACTGGCCCACGAACACAACGTGGTGGCCACGATCACGCAGCTCTTCGGCCAAGGCGAGCGCGGGGTTGATGTGTCCCGCCGTGCCGCCGGCTGCAATAGCAACGGTCATCTTATCGGTCATGGTAGTCCCTTCGTACACGCGGTCCCTGGTCGTCGGTGCGCAGACGCGCCGACGGGTCCGAGTTCAAATCGATTCGATTATATCCGCCGCCCGCGTTGCGAGGGCTGGGGCGCTGAGGACGACCTTGCGGCGCCGTTCGCTGACGCGGGCGGGCTGCCGGCTCGGTCGCAGAGCCATCCAGGACGGTAAAACCGTTACGCGAAGATCGCTCGCCGC
>CAJKZO010000028.1:0-18012 GCA_905204365.1 uncultured Collinsella sp. | reverse complement strand
CCAAACCGGTGAGCTTTTCGGCACCCATCTGGTCGATGATGACGCGCGAGTCGATGCCCGGGGCGACATTTATGGCGATGCGGTTGGGGATGTTGGCCTTGATAAGGCCCGTCACCACGTTGGAACTGGGGCGCTGCGTGGCCACGATAAGATGAATGCCGGCGGCACGGCCCAGCTGCGCAATACGCACAATCGAGGCCTCCACGTCCTTGCCGGCGACCATCATCAGGTCCGAAAGCTCGTCGATGATGATGACCAGGTAGGGCATCTTTTGCGGCGGGTTATCGTAATGCTCAAACTCGCCGGCGGCCTGCTTTTCGTTGTAGGTCGAGATCTTACGCACGTTGAGACGCTCGAAGACCTTCAGGCGACGCTCCATCTCGGACACGGCCCATTGCAGAGCGCTCGCGGCCTGCTTGGGCTCAGTCACCACGGGCACATAGAGATGCGGCAGACCGTTATAGCCCGCAAGCTCGACGCGCTTGGGGTCGACCATGATCAGGCGAACATCCTCGGGAAGGGCGCGCATGAGCAGGGTCGTGATGATGGAGTTGATCATGACCGACTTACCGGAACCCGTGGTACCGGCAATAAGCAGGTGGGGCATCTTGGCGAGATCGGCGACAACCGGCGTGCCCTCGGCATCGCGACCAATGGCTAGCTCGAGCGGACCGCCCTTCACATAGGGCAGCACGTCGCCCAGGTTGACGTTCTGGCGCTTGCGGTTGGGAATCTCGATGCCCACGAGCGAGGTGCCGGGGATCGGGGCAAAGATACGCACTGACTGGGCAGCGAGCGAAAGCGCGATATCGTCCTCAAGGCTCGAAATCTTACTCACGCGCTCGCCCTCGCCGGGCTGAAGCTTAAAGGTCGTAACCGTGGGGCCGGCGATCCAGCCGACCACGCGGGCACTGCGGCCAAACTCAAGCAAGGTGGATTGCAGTGACTCAGCGGTCTGCTCCAGCTCCTTGTCCGAAGACGCGGCGGACGCCGACTGCGGGTTGGCGTGCAGGATCTCGAGCGGCGGAAGCTTGAGGCCGTCCTCTTCTTCGCCCTCGTTATCTGCGGCGCCGCCGTCCGCTCCCCCATCGCTAGCCGCAGCCGATTCGACAGCACTCGAGGCAGGCGCATCGGCAACCTTGGGATGCTTCAAGAAGTCGGGAATCTGAGGTGCTGCCGAGACAGGATTCACGGCAAACGGCGGCTCGGACTCGTCGATCTTATCGGGGTCGTCTTCCATCGAAAGCTGACCGGTTACCTGGTCGCGCTTTGCATGGCGGCGCGGCAGCAAAGTTGTCTTTGCGGTCTCAATCGGAGCCTCGTCATCCTCGTCATCGCCCTCGGTGAGCTCAATCTCGCTATCGGACCAAGACGGGTCGGGCTCGCTTGTATTGAGCTTAGGCGCAGCCTTGCCCTTCTTGGCATGGCGGCGCGGCAGCAGCGTCGTCTTAGCGCGCTCAACCTCAACCGACTCGGACACGTCGACAAACGGATTCTCGTCCTCGTCGTCATCGTCCAAAACCGGGTCCACATTGTTGCCCATGACCGTGGTCACGGCAGCATCGGAGCCCTTTTGACGAAGAACGCTCAGGTGCGGACGGGCAACGCCGGGCACCGAAAGGGCTTCGTCGTCACCCCACGGGCTGGCGTTGACATCGGCACGACGGCGCTCGGCAAAATCGGCCGCACGGTCGCGAGCAGAGCGCAGCACGCCACCCACCGAAAAGCCGATGATGACCAAGCCCACGACGACAAGGCCCAACAGGACTACCATAGCGATAGGCTTACCCAGGGCATTCTGCAGCGCACTCGCAATAAACGCACCGATGTAGCCACCCGAGGCGGACAAATTTTGCGGCGTGAACATAAGGTCACACGAGACACTCGTACCCGGCACCATCAGCGAAAGAATGGAGACGACGGCGATAAAGACCACGGCTCCGCCCGCAACAGAGCGCACGTTGAGCGGCGAGTCCTCGCCTAAAAAGAGCGTGGCGGCAAACAGCAAAATAACGATCGGCAGCACGTAGGCGCCCAGACCAAAGCCCAGGTGGTAGAAACCGGCAACCGCAGCCGTAACGGGTGCAGTCGCCGGCGAAATCACGGCAATGAAGGACGCAATCGCCAAAACGGCGATGACCACGCCGGCGATATCGCGGTTGGCCGAGGGCTCGACCAGGGGCTCAAAATCGTCGAAGTCGGTCTCGTGGCCCTTATTGGCACGAAGATGGGAACCGGCACCCTTTGCAGATGCCGGTTGGTTGTTGGCTTTATTGCCTTTGGCGTTTTGTGCAGATCCGCGCGCCAAACTAAACCTCCATGACGACCGGGATGATCATCGGACGAGTGCGCGTACGACTCCAGATAAAGTTAGAGAGCGAGTCGCGCACGGCCTTGCGAATGGCATCGGAACCGCTGCTCGTAAAGCTGAACTTGCCCTTCTCAATCGTCTTCATAATAGACGCGGAGGCATCCTCGGAGAACTGGTCGTCGATGGCAAACGAGACGCCGCGGCCCGAGAACTCGATGGCCTCAATCTTCTTGTGCTTGAGCGAGACGATGGCGACGGCCGTGACCATACCGTCATTGGCGAGCTTCTGGCGATCGCGCAGGACGATGGGGTCGGTATCGCCGATACGCAGGCCGTCGACGTAGACGACGCCGGACTCGACGGGCGTACCACGCTTGACGATACCACCGCGCATCTCGAGCGTGTCGCCGTTATCGAGGATAAAGATGTGATCATCCTCGATGCCCATCTTGCGGGCCAGCTGAGCATGGGCGCGCAGATGCACGGCCTCACCGTGAACCGGCATAAAGTACGTGGGCTTGGCCATGGCCATCAGGAGCTTGAGCTCCTCCTGGCTACCGTGACCGGAGACGTGGACGAGAGCGCGGTTCTTATCCCACACGTCGCAGCCAAGCTTGGCCAGGCTGTTGACGACCAGCTGGACGGCCTTCTCGTTGCCAGGAACGGGAGTTGCCGAGAGGATGACGGTATCGCCCTCGTGGATAGAGAGCGTCTTGTGCTCGCCGTTGGCCATACGGGAGAGCGCCGACAGCGGCTCGCCCTGCGAACCGGTGCACATGACAACAATCTTATCGTCGGGCAGATTATCGATATCGAAGGCATCGATGATATCAGCGTCGTCGATGTTGAGGTAGCCCAGCTCGCGCGCCACGCGGGTGTTAGTGAGCATGGAGCGACCGGTCACAACGACCTTACGGCCGCACTTGCGGGCAGCATCGCAGATCTGCTGCAAACGATGAATGTGACTCGAGAACGACGCGACGAACACGCGACCCGGGGCGTTCTTGATGGCGTGCAGCAAGTTGGGACCGACCTCGGCCTCGGACTTGGTAAAGCCGGGAACCGTGGCGTTGGTAGAGTCGGAAAGCAGCAGGTCGATGCCCTGCTTGGCAAAGCGGCTGATAGCGGCATAGTCGGGCGTGACACCATCGATGGGCGTCTGGTCAAGCTTAAAGTCGCCCGTGTGCATAACGGTGCCCTGGTTGGTGCGAATGAACACGCCCAGAGCGCCGGGGATGGAGTGCGTCATCGAGAAGAAGTCGAGTGAGATGCCGCCGAGGTTGACATGGCTGCCGCCCTTGACCTCGCGGAACTTGGGTGCGCGGATGCGGAACTCGGAAAGCTTGCCTTCGATAAAGCCAAGCGTCAGCTTGCTCGAGAAGATGGGCACCTTATTGTTGAGGTCCTGCAGCAGATACGGAAGCGAACCGGTGTGGTCCTCGTGGCCGTGGGTGACGACGATACCGCGGAGCTTCTCCTCGTTCTCCAGGACATAGGTGTAGTCAGGAAGCACCAGGTCGATACCGGGCTGGGAGTCATCCGGGAACATGAGACCGGCGTCGACGAGCACCATGTCGTCGCCGCACTCGAAGACCGTCATGTTCTTGCCGATGCCGTCAAGGCCACCGAGCGGAATGATCTTCAAGGGAGATGATTTTTTAGCTGCCATAGGTTAGTGTGGTTTCCTTTCTTCGAAACGGGTCTGGAACAACCGGCGGGGCGCTTCTGGCAAACCGACCGCCGGGAACGTACAAACATGCATCATAGAGTCGACGCAGTAACCACAGTATGATACCCATTTGCCCACCAACAGACCACCCATGCATCAAAGCCCCATCTGAACTGGTCTATCCCGCCGGTCAGGGCTCAGCGGCCCCGGCACGGGCTAAGTTTCCTGCTCTATAGTCCTGCTCACGACGGAGGCCACATTAAGTGGCCTCCTGTTCGTGCGGAACTCGCGATAAACTTCATCAGTGCCCGCCCCACGGGAAACCTGCCAAAAAGGGACAGGTTTGTTTTGGTTGGTTTTATCTGGTGATATACCGGGTGTGCAGCTATCGACAATTCAGAAATAAGGAAAACCGAATTGACCATCTGACAAAATTGAAACCCGCATCCACCAGCCCTTTTGCTATTCCCGGCGGGGGCCGCGGGTAAAGTTTATCGCGAGTTCCGCACGAGCCGGAGAGCACTTAATGTGCTCTCCGTGCGAGCAGGACTGTAGAGCAGGAAACTTTGCCCGCGGCCCCCGCCGGGAATAGCAAAAGGGCGACCTCTGTCCGGAGTCGCCCTTGTTGAGCTGCTTATATGCGACTGTTACTCGGCGTCGTGGTGACGGCGGGGCTTGCGGCCTCCGTTGTCACCGGGACGGCGCGGACGGTCGCTGCGCTCAGAGCGCTCGCGACGCGGACGCTCACGGCGCTGGAAGTGCTCGCCGTCGCCCTCGAAGGCACCCTCGGCACGAGCCGGGGCCTCGGGCTTATCAAGACGATCGAGCGAGATCTTGCCGCGATCGTCGACCTCGATGACGACGACCTTGACCTCGTCGCCCACGTTGAGGACGTCCTCGACCTTCTCCACGCGACCCTTGGCAACGCGGGAGATGTGCAGCAGGCCGTCCTTGCCGGGCAGCAGGTTGACGAAGGCGCCGAAGGGCTGGATGGAGACCACGCGACCGGTGTACTCCTCGCCCGGCTCGGGAACCTTGATGATGAGCTTGATGCGCTCGACGGCCTGGTCCACGGACTCGCCGGTGCCACCGACAAAGACGGTGCCGTCCTCCTGGATGTCGACCGAAGCGCCGGTCTCGTCCTGGATACCACGGATGACCTTACCGCCGGAACCGATGACGTCGCGGATCTTGTCGGTCGGAACCTGGATGGAAACGATGCGCGGAGCGGTGCTGCGCGTGGTGTGGCGCGGCTCGGGGATAACATCGAGCATCTTCTGCAGGATGAAGGCGCGACCCTCCTTGGCCTGCTGCAGAGCGCGGGCCAGGATATCGAAGGTGTGGCCGGTGGCTTTGTTGTCCATCTGCTAGGCGGTGTTGCCCTCGGTGGTGCCGGTGACCTTATAGTCCATGTCGCCCAGGAAGTCCTCGAGACCCTGGATGTCGGACAGGACCACGGTCTTGCCCTCCTCCTGGATCAGGCCCATGGCGATACCGGAGACCGGGCGCTTAATGGGCACGCCGCCGTCCATAAGGGCGAGCGTGGAGCCACAGGTCGAAGCCATCGAAGAGGAGCCGTTGGACTCCATGACCTCGGAGACGACGCGGATGGCGTAGGGGAACTCGTTCTCGTCGGGGAGCACCGGAAGCAGAGCGCGCTCGGCCAGATTGCCGTGGCCGATCTCGCGGCGCTTGGGGCTGCCCATGCGGCCGGTCTCGCCGGTGCAGAACGGCGGGAAGTTGTAGTGATGCATGTAGCGCTTGCCCTCGGTGGGCTCGATGGTATCCAGACGCTGGCCCTCGTTGAGCATGCCGAGCGAAAGAACCGAGAGCACCTGGGTCTGACCACGCTGGAACAGGCCGGAGCCGTGAACGAGCGGCAGGTAGTTGTCCTTCACCATGATGGGACGGATCTCGTCGGCGGCACGGCCGTCGACGCGCTCGCCGGTCTCGACGACCATGGTGCGCATGGCCTTCTTCTCGAGCTTCTTGAACGCCACGGGGATCTCGCGCTCCCAAGCGGCCTGCTCCTCCTCGGTGAACTCGGCGCGGATGGACTCCTTCAGAGCCTCGACCTTACCGATACGGGAGAGCTTGTCGGCGTCGCGAAGGGCGGCAGCCATCTCGTCGTAGTGGGCGAAGATGCGCTCCTGGACCTCCTCGACGGGCTGGTCGAGCGGGTACTCCTTCTTGACGATGGGGCCGTTGACCTGCTCCCACTCGGCGACGAACTCGTCCTGAGCCTGGCAGAAAGCGGCAAGGGCCTCCTGGCCAAACTTCATGGCGGCGAGCATGTCGTCCTCGGAGATCTCCTCGGCGCCGGCCTCGACCATCGAGATGAAGTCGGCGGATCCGCCCAGCTCCAGGTCCAGATCCGAGTTCTCGCGCTCCTCGTAGGTGGGGTTGACGATAAACTCGCCGGTCTCCACGTTGCGGCCGATGCGCACGCAGGCAAGCGGGCCCTCGAAGGGCACGCCGCCAAGCGTCATGGCCAGGGATGCACCCATGACGTTGATGACATCGAAGGGGTTGACCTGGTCGGCGACGAGCGAGGTGGCGACGATGTGCACCTCGTTGCGGAAGCCATCCGGGAAGCTCGGGCGAATCGGGCGATCGATCATGCGGGCCGTGAGCGTGGCCTTCTCGCTGGGACGGCCCTCACGCTTGAGGTAGCCACCCGGGATGCGGCCGGCTGCGTACATCTTCTCGTTGAAGTCGACGGTCAGCGGGAAGAAGTCGTAGTTCTTGCGCTCCTTGGAGACGACCACGGTGTCGAGCATCGTGGTGTCGCCCTGCTTGACCAGGCAGGCGCCGGTGGCCTGCTTGGCAAGCTCGCCCGACTCAAAGGTGTAGGTCTTGCCGTACAGCTCAAAGGTCTTGGATACGAGTGTCATTGTTCTCCTTAACCCCGCAGACCCCTTGTCTGCGGGCTTCTCATGTGACGCGGGCCCCCTGCCCCCGCCACGCTTCAGAGCGTGATTGTTCGCGCCCTTACACAAAAAGAGCGCCCCGCTGCGCAGGACGCTCTTAGCATGTACAAATCCTACTGGATGTTGTCGCGGATGCCCAGAGCCTTGATGAGCTCACGGTACTCGACGATGTCGTTCTTCTTGATGTAGGAGAGAAGACGACGACGACGGCCGACGAGCATGAGCAGGCCACGACGGGTGTGGAAGTCCTTCTGGTGGGACTTCATGTGCTCGGTCAGCTCCTTGATGCGCTCGGACAGGATGGCGACCTGAACCTTGGGGTTGCCGGTGTCGACCGGGGTGTTACCGAACTGGGCAGTCAGCTCCGCCTTGCGCTCTTTGGAAACAGTCATTGTTTCACCTTTCGTTTTGCGTCGCCCACGGGCGACTCGATTCGCCTCGGACTGGGAAGCCGCCGGTGGAGCGAACAACCAAGGTCGAGGTACCAACAAGTCGGTATGTTACCACAAGCAGCCCGCGCCTGCGCATCATCACCGACCCAACATGAATTCCATCGCGCGGAGGCGCTGATCGGTGTGCGTCGCAGCCCAAACATGCGAAAGCCCGAGCAGGAATGCCGCCGTATGCGGGTCGATTCGCTCGGCCATGAGCGCATCGAAGGTCATGGACATGAGGGCGCGCAGCCATGCGGTCTCACCGGTCGACACCAGTTCGGCACCTGGAACGCTCGACGCGCACGACCCGCACATGAGACCGCCCGCCTGGGCTGAAAAATACGACAGCATGGGGTCTCCGCACAGCACACAGGCCGAAAAATCGGGTCGATAGCCAACGTGCGACAGCAGCTTAAAGACATATGCCGCCACAAGTAGGTCCATATGCGCCGCGTCAAGCCCGCTGCCCACCAGGGCAAGCGCTCGCTGCGTGATGGCAAAGGTAAACGGGTCCTCGGCGTCCTCGAACGAGCACACGCGCGCAACCTCGGCGATCGCGCTTGCGGCGCAGGTCGTCTCGTAATCGGGCGCAGCGCCGAGCGGCGCCTCCATAAGCTCGGCCTGGGAAACCACGTCGAGTGACCGTCCATGTGCGAGCAGCATATCGACCGTACAGAACAGCTCGCAGCGCGCAGCCAGGCGTCCGCCGGGTTTGCGGGCGCCCTTTGCCACGGCACGAACCTGCCGCCCCCGCTCGTCAAGCATCGTCAAGATCAGGTCGGTCTCTTTGAGCTTAGTCTTATCGAGCACGACCACTTTCGTGCGATATGTCCGGGAGCCTGCCATGCGCGCCGCGCGTCCTTAGTCCTCGGCGTTATAGCCAAAGCGGCGAATCTGGGCCTCGTCGTCACGCCAGCCGGCCTTGACCTTCACGTCCAGCTCCAAAAAGACCTGCGTGCCAAAGATGCGCTCAAGATCGCGACGGGCGTCGATACCGATATGCTTGATCATCTCGCCGCCCTTGCCGATGATGATGCCCTTTTGGCCCTCGCGCTCGACGTAAATGGTGGCGTGCACGCGCAGCACCTTCTTGGTCTGCTCAAGCGCATCGCAGATCACGCCAACGGAGTGCGGAATCTCATCACGGGTGCGGCGCAAGACCTTCTCGCGCACAAACTCGGCAACGAGCGTCTCATCGGAAGCGTCGGTACCCATGTCCTCGGGGAACCAACGCGGACCCTCAGGCAAAAAGTGCGCAACGGTCTCGATAAAGGCATCGACGTTGAAGTTCTTGACCGACGACGTCACGATCTCATCGTCATATTCCATGAGCTCGTGGGCAGCCTTAAGCTGCGCCATGACCTGTGCGGGGTCGGCCTCATCGGCCTTAGTGAGCACCAGAACCTTCTTGGAACGGGCGCATCTGACGCGCTCGGCAACCCAAGCGTCTCCCCTGCCGATAGGTTTGGTGGCATCAATCAAAAACGCGACGACGTCAACATCGTTCAGCTCGAACAACGCACTCTTGTTGAGCTCGGAACCCAGACCGTCCTTGGGCTTGTGGATACCCGGGGTATCGACAAAGACCAGCTGGTAGCCGGGACGGTTAACGACGGCGCGCATGCGGCGGCGGGTCGTCTGGGCCACAGGCGAGGTGATGGCGACCTTTTTGCCATAGCAGGCATTAAGCAGCGTGGACTTGCCAGCGTTGGGACGACCGACCAGGGCCACAAAGCCGCTGCGGAAACCGGGCTCCACGTCGCCAAAGCCCGCGAGGTTGTCGTCCTCGTCGCACAGGGCGTCGAGTTCCTCGTCGCTCATACCCTCAAACGGGTCGAACTCCTCGGCCTCGTCAAACGACTCGGCACCTTCAGCCTCGTCCAGGGACTCGTCGTCCAAAATCTCATCGGTAGGCTGCATATTGTCGGACATGGGAATCCCTTTCTAAATAAAGCCGAGCGCGTGGGCAAATACCAGCACGCCCAAAATCGCGGCGGTGATGGAAAGAACGTATACAGAGGCGGCGGCGATGTCCTTCGCACGCTTGGCCAGCGGATGGAACTCCTGGGTCGCTAGGTCGACGATAGCCTCCATGGCGGTGTTACACAGCTCGCCGTGAATCACCAGGCCGCAACAGATGATAATCGTGGCCCACTCGGCAATGTCGAGCCCCACGATGCAGCCGGCAATGACGGTGCACACGCCCGCCACGAGCATGACCTTAATGGTGCGCTCGGTCTTGACGGCGGTGACGAAGCCCTCCATGGCATAGGAGAACGACTTTAAAAAGGACGGATGGTCCTTGTTCGATCCGGGAATCATAGACGGCTCCTAGTCGTGGGCATGGTTGGTGATGGGGCCGACGTGGACCAGTTTGGGGTCCTCGCCGCGCTCGAGCGCCAAATCGCGCAGAATGGCGTCCTCACGGGCCTCCATGACCTCGGCCTCGTCGTCCTCGATGTGGTCATACCCCAGCAGGTGCAGCATGCCATGCACGAGCATCAGACGGCACTCGTCGGCAGGGCTATTGCCAAAGCCGGGGGCCTGACGGGCAATGACCTGCGGGGCCAGGATGATATCGCCGAGCTCAAGCGTCTCATCGGCGGGAATGTCATCGTCAAAGGCCGAATCGCACTCAAACGAGAGCACATCGGTGGTGCGGTCGATACCGCGCCACTCGTGGTTGAGCTCGTGCATCTCGTCCTCGTCGACATACGAAAGGGAAATCTCGACTTCACGTTCAACGCCCTCGGCGTCAAGCACAACCTCGCAGATGTGCTCCACCTCCTGCGCGTCGAGCGGCGTATCGAGCTCGGCATCGTTGCTGATCAATACACTCAACGGGACTCCTTTCGGTCGCGCGAGCGCTGCTCACGCACGTCATCATAAGCATCATATGCCTCGACGATACGACCCACCAGGGCATGGCGCACCACGTCGGCACGCTCGAGGTGCGAAAATGCGACTTCGTCGACACGGCCCAAAATCTTCTCGACATCCGCCAAGCCACCACGACGACCCACCAGGTCACGCTGGCTCAGGTCGCCGGTAATCACAAACTTGGAGTTAAAGCCCAAGCGCGTCAGGAACATCTTCATCTGCTCGGACGTGGTATTTTGCGCCTCATCGAGCACCACGAAGGCATCGCTCAGCGTACGACCGCGCATATAGGCAAGCGGGGCGATCTCGATCACGCCGCGCTCCATGAGTTCATCGGTGCGCTCGCGATCCATCATGTCAAAAAGGGCGTCGTAGAGCGGACGCATGTAGGGATCGATCTTTTCCTCGAGGGTACCGGGCAAAAAGCCCAGGTTCTCCCCCGCCTCGACAACCGGACGCGTCAAGATCAGACGGCCCACCTCGTGGCGCTTGAGCGCGGCAACGGCGAGCGCCATGGCCAGATAAGTCTTACCGGTGCCGGCAGGACCCAAGCCAAAGGTGATGGTATGCGAGCGAATGGCATCCACATAGCGCTTTTGGCCGAGCGTTTTGGGGCGAATGGCACGACCGCGATACGAAAGCAGCACGTCATCGCGAAGCGACGTAGCCTCGTGCTCACCGTCGCGCAGAACGGCCAGACAGCGCGAGACATCGTCGGCAGAAAGCGTGCGCCCGGCAGCAGCCTCACGAAAGGCATGTTCGAAAAAACGCGCCACGAGTTCGACCTCATCCGGGTCACCGCTCACGGCGATGCTATCGCCACGGGCGACCACATGGGCGCGCACCAAGTTCTCGAGTGCACGAAGGACGCCGTCGCCGGCGCCCAAAACGCGCGAGGGGTCGATACCCTCGGGAACGGTAAGTCTAATCTTCGAGGCTTCCATGAACCTCCCTGCGCGCATGGACCAAGCCGGAATCATCGACTCCGATGATAGCAACATCGAGCAGGCACGGGGCTGTGAGTCCACAGGTATCGTCAAGACGGGCATGATGGAACGAGCCGAGCGTCAGGTTGTCACCATACTCGAGCACGGCACGCTCGACCGTGCCCACGCGACGACGAGCGTCGGCAATAGCGAGCTCCTGTGCAGCGGCCCGCATACGGCGGCTGCGCTCGGCCATGACCTCGGGCGGTACCTGATCAGGCATATCGGCGGCAAGGGTGCCGGGACGCTTGCTGTAACGGAACACGTGCATACGCGAGAAACCCACACGGCGACACAGCGCCAGCGACTCCTCGAACTCCTCGTCCGTCTCGCCAGGAAAACCGACGATGACATCGCACGAAAGGGACACCTGGGGCAAGTTGGCGCGAATCATACGCACCGTGTCCTCAAAGGCCTCGGCGCTATAGGGACGGCCCATGCGATGCAGGGTCGCCGTGCAGCCGGACTGCACAGGCAGGTGCAAAAACGGGGCGATACGCTGCGGATAGCGTGCCATAACCTTAAGCAGGCGCTCAGAGATATCCATGGGCTCGACCGAGGAAATGCGCACATGAGGGATAGACGTGCGCTCCATGATGGCCTCGAGAAGCTCATCGATCTCAACGTGTTCGTCTGTCGCGCTCTTGCCATCGTAGGCACCCAGGTTCACACCGGTCAGCACCACCTCGGGCACGCCGGCCTCCTGGGCCTCGCGAACTTGCTCGAGCACGGACTCGACGGGCACGGCGCGCTCGGGGCCGCGTGCCTTCCACACAATGCAATAGGTGCAGCGATGGTTGCAGCCGTCCTGAATCTTCACGCCCAGGCGAGAGCGGCCGAGCGCATCGACCACCTCGCCATCGCTGCAGGCGGGAACGCTATCGGACTCAACGCCCAGCACCTCACAGACACGTTCGGCAACATCGATCTTGGACGGCTCGGCGATCACGCGATCCGAAAGTTCCAACAGCTCCTCGGGATGCAAATTGACCACGCATCCGGTCACGACCACATAGGGCTCATTTGGATGGGCCAGCGCATGACGGACGGCCTTACGGGTCTTGGCCTCGGCCTCTCCCGTCACGGCACAGGTATTGATAACGATCAGATCAGCGTCCTGTGGCTCCACCATCGCAAAGCCCAGGCGCATAAGATCGGCAGTGATACGGTCGGACTCAACCCGGTTGACACGGCAGCCGAGGTTGACGACGGAAATATGGGGTGCGAGCACGCGGGCTCCTTAATCGAGGATATCGTCGAGGGCACTCTTGATACGGTCGGTCACCGACTTCTTACCGGAAGCGACGTCATCGCCCATCTCATCGGCAAAAGCACGGAGCAGCTCGCGCTGCTTATTGGAAAGATTGGTGGGAACGACCACGCGCAGTTGCACGATCAGGCGGCCACGCGAACCGCCACCGCCAATGCGTGGCATGCCGTAATTATTGACGCTCACGGTGTCACCGTACTGGGCGCCGGCGGGAACCGTCACCTTAACGACCTCGTCGGGCATAATGCCCTCGACCTCGATCTCGCAGCCGAGCGCAGCCTGCGCAATCGAGATATCGCTCACCAGGTACAGGTCGTCGCCGTTGCGCTTAAAGCGCGCGTGGTCGGCAACGCGCACGTTGACAATCAGGTCGCCCGAAGGCTCGCCGCGAAGGCCGGCCTCGCCAAAACCGCTCACACGCAGCTGGCGACCGGTCGAAACGCCGGCGGGAATATCGATGTCGATCTTTTCGTGCGAAGGCGTGCGGCCCTGACCGTCGCAGGTCTCGCAGGGATGGTCGATGACCGTGCCCTCGCCATGGCAGTCGGGGCAAGGCGAAGAGGACTGAACCTGGCCAAGGAACGAACGCTGAACCGTCGTGACGTAGCCCGTACCGTGGCAGCGGCCGCACTGCTTTTCCTGTGCGCCCTCTGCCCTACCGGTGCCGTTGCAGTCCTCGCAAGGAGCAAGGCGGTCATAGCTGATCGTCTTTTTGCAGCCGAGCGCCGCCTCCTCGAGCGTCACCGAAAGCGAGATGGCCATGTCACGTCCGCGACGACGCTCACGACGGCTGCGGGTGCCACCGCCGGCACCGCCGCCAAAGAACGACGAGAACAAGTCGTCCATGCCCATGCCACCAAAGATATCGTTGATATCGACGTAGCCCGAACCACCAGGGCCGTCGGCAGTGCCGTAACGGTCGTAGTTAGCACGCTTCTGCTCGTCGGAAAGAACGGAATAGGCCTCGTTAAGCTCCTTGAACTTAGCCTCGGCCTCGGGGTCGTCCGAAACATCCGGATGTACGGTACGGGCCTTCTTTAGAAACGCACGCTTAATCGTCCGCGCGTCGGCATCCCTGTCGACGCCAAGCACCTCGTAGTAATCCCTATTTTCCGACACGACCGAATCCTTCCGACTTTCATTATTGTCACAGTGCGTCCTATACCCAGGCTGGGCCGACCGCAAACAGAGGGTTTAATGTTATTGCATTTGGTACGGCGAAAGCATGGCCCGTTGCGAGCAGCTCGCGAACCAAACCGACACGAGCGCGAACATGAAGCCGTTGGCAAAGCCGTTGGCAAACTGCATCGCACCGCGCTTCCACCAAAGCAGGCTACGATGAAGCACACCGTCGGAAAGCACCATGAACAGGCCCATGGAAAACGGATTAAAGCACATCACGGCAAAGGCCGAGAACACGCCCGAAATGGCCGACAGCACCAAAAACGGCGCCACGATGCCCATCAGGTAAAAACCGGTACGAGCTTTGCCTTCCAAGCGCTCGGCCTCAACATGGGCGCGGCCGACCAGGTCGCCGCCCGCGGCACCGTTGGTGCCAGCATGACCCATGCCGCTAATGCGGACCTCATCGCCATCGTGCGTGCCGGCAGGAAACTCAATCGTCTGCTCGGAGGTTACGCGAGTACGACCGCTGCCACCGCAATCAGGGCAGGGGTCGGCCACGACCTTACCGGAACCGCCGCACTCGGGGCAGACCGACTGGAACGTGCCCGCACCAAACAGGAAGGACAGGTCGGCGTCGCTGTGGCCGCGGCCACCGCAGCTCGGGCAGGTATGGGCATGCTCGGAGGAGACAGAACCCGAGCCGCCGCAATGTCCGCACGTATCGAAACGCGTATAGCGGACGGTCTTGCGGGCACCGCCCTTGGCCTCCTTGGCGTCGAGTTTGATATCGACGACTACATTGGCGCCGTTCTCGGGATTATAGGCAGCCTGCCCACGACGCTGCTGGCCCCAGGCACCGCCAAAAGGAAAGCCGCCCTCAAAAGGATTGCCATAACCCGTGTTGCCGGCGTAGCCGCCACCATAGGGCGAAGCCGTAGGAGCACCGGCAAAGGGATTGCCAGAACGCATGGCGTCGTAGCGCGCACGTTTTTGCTCATCCGAAAGCACGGCGTAGGCCTCGGAAACCTCTTTAAACTTTTCCTCGGCATCCGGCTCTTTGTTGACGTCCGGATGGAGCTTGCGGGCCTTTTGCTGGAAGGCCTTTTGAATATCACGCGAGGTGGCGTCCTTGGAGACACCCAAAATCTCGTAGTAATTTTTTTCGTTCATCGTCGCCATGCGCGGCAACCTCCTGCTCACAGCAGCGTATATATTCCGGTAATTCTACCCGAGCGGCCTAAGCTAGATCCCAAAACAGCTCGAACAGAACATTTCCATCGAGCCAGCCCAGGTGTGTCGGCGCCAGACGAGCTCGAACATGGCCCGCGACGACATCTGCCGAAGTGAAGGGTCCCTCATGGACCCCGAGCGTCTCGGGCACCCAAGTGGCAAGACCCAATTCGAGCGCGCGATCGCAGGCAGCTGCCAGCTCGCCCGTTGGGATGACGCAAGCCGCACGAATCAACAGGTCGGACGCGACACCGCGCGTCATGCGGCAAGCAAGCATCAGGTCTTCAGCCGCAGCCTCACGCTGCGACAGATATTCGGCCTCGAACGCCGTCGCGTCATCGTCGCGTTGTACCAGACGCACGCGGTACGCATCGCCTCGAGAAGACACGCAGGGGAACAAACCTGCAAGACGGTCGAAATCCTCGGCGTCGAGCATACCCGCGGCGGAACGACCCAGGCCCAGGTAGCCCCGTCCGGTCCAATAGGCAATGTTATGGGCGCACTCAAGACCGTCGAGCGCATAGCTTGCCACCTCATAGGGGTGATAACCGGCCGCACCCAGACGCTCACGCGCCACATCCATGCACGAAGCCTGAAAATCCTCATCAGGCTCGAGCGACTCGTCACGGCACGCCATGCGATAAAGGGGCGTACCCTCCTCAAGCGTAAGCGGGTAGACCGACACATGATGCGGCGCCGCCGCCAGCACGCCATCGAGCGTGTGCTTCCAACTCGCTGCGGACTGCCCGGGAAGTCCGCACATAAGGTCGCACGACACGTCAAGCCCAGCGTTCTTGACCGTCGCGATGGCGGCGAGCGCCCGATCGGCATCGTGAATACGGCCGATGGCGGTAAGTTCGGTGTTATCGCGCGTTTGCACGCCCAAAGAGACGCGTGTGACACCAACCTTGGCAAGCGCAGTGGCAAGCTCGGCGGTCAGCGACTCGGGATTGGCCTCGCAGGTAAACTCAACGGAGGCGCACCACGCACGAATACGACGCGCCAGCTCTACCAGGCGCTCCCCCGCCAGCGACGGCGTACCGCCGCCAACATAGACGGTGCGGATCTGTTCAAGGGCATCAGCCTTGCCAAAAGCATCGAGACGCGCGAACAACTGCTCAAAATAGGCATCGAGCGCAGCGCTCAGGTCGCACGGAGCAAAACTGCGCGAGTCAAAGTCGCAGTACCGACACTTTTGGGCGCAAAACGGCACGTGCACGTACAGCGCGGTAACGGCCACCCTTAAGCCTCCAGCGGATGAGGAGGCACCGATTCGCCGGCGGCAAGGGCAGCCTCGCAGGCCACCACATCGCGCTCGATCTCATCGACCAGCGCCATAAACTCCTCGTAACTGGAACAGCGCACCACATGGGCACGCCAAGCGGCGGCATGGGGCATGCCTTTTAAGTACCAGCTTGCGGACGTACGGGCACGCGACATGAGCGGCAACAGCTCGTGCGTGAGCGTCAGGTGCTCGCGCAGGGCATCCAGGCGCTCGACCGAGCTACGTACCGGTACCGGCGCGCCATCGAGCGCAAGGGCGCGGGCATCGCCGAACACCCAGGGATTGCCATAGATACCGCGCGCGATGAACACGGCGCTGGCACCCGAGTTGCGCATATGCTCCGCGGCATCCTCGGCGCAGAACACATCGCCCGAACCGATCACGGGAATCTCGACGGCATCTGCGACCTCATCGACGACCGACCAATCGGCCTGGCCCGTATAGAGCTGCGTGGCGCAGCGGCCATGCACCGCCACCGCGGCGGCACCGGCGCCTTCGAGCATCTGGGCAAACGTCGCGGCATTACGGTCCTCGGCATAAAAGCCCTTGCGAATCTTGACGGTCACGGGCACGTGCGCCGCGCCCACCGTGGCCTCGACGATCTTCTCCGCAAGGTCGGGCGTGCGCATGAGCGCCGAGCCCTCGCCCTTGGTAACGACCTTGCGGGCGGGGCATGCCATATTGATATCGATGAGCGACAGGCGATCGCCAACGCGCTCCTCGACGGCGGCGACGGCGCTCGCAAACTGATCAGGCTTGGAGCCAAAGAGTTGCACGCAAATCTGCTGCTCCTCGTCGGCCGGTAGTACCAGGCGCCAGGTCTTGTTGCTGGCATAGGCAAGGCCCGCCACGCTCACCATCTCGCTGTAGGCAAGGTTGGCACCGCGGCGGCGGCACATGATGCGGTAGGCAGGGTCGGTCACGCCCGCCATGGGAGCCATAAGGAACGGCTGCTCGGCATAGGCGCCCAGCAGCCGCTTGCTGTATTCGGAAAGCGCCATAGACCTACTCGTCCACCTTGAGAATCGCCATAAAGGCCTCCTGCGGGACCTCGACCGAGCCAATGGCCTTCATGCGCTTCTTGCCCTCTTTCTGCTTCTCGAGCAGTTTGCGCTTACGCGAGATATCGCCGCCGTAGCACTTGGCAAGCACATCCTTGCGACGCGCCTTGACGGTGGAGCGGGCAATGATCTTGTTGCCGATAGCACCCTGGATGGGCACCTCGAACAGCTGACGCGGGATGATCTCCTTAAGCTTGTCGCATAGGCCACGGGCCAGACCATAGGCCTTGTCCTTGTGGACGATAAACGACAGCGCGTCCACCTCGTCGCCCGAAAGCAAGATGTCGAGCTTCACAAGCTCGGATGGACGATACTCATTGAACTCGTAGTCCAGCGAGGCATAGCCCTTGGTACGGCTCTTGAGCTGGTCAAAGAAGTCTAAGATGAGCTCGGCAAGCGGCATATCGAAGCGCATCTCGACCGATTTGCTTGTCAGGTGGATCATATCGGTCGTGACGCCACGGTGCTCGATAGCGAGCTGCATGACGGCACCCGTATACTCGGGCGGGCAGATGATCTTTGCCTTGAGGTAGGGCTCTTCGATACGCTCGATGCGCGTGGCCTCGGGCAGATCCTGCGGGCTGCGGACATCGATCATTTCGCCGTCGGTCTTGTAGACGTGATAGTCGACCGAGGGACTCGTGGCAATGAGGTCCAAGTTGAACTCGCGCTCCAGACGTTCCTTGACGACTTCCATGTGCAGCAGGCCCAGGAAGCCAACGCGGAAGCCAAAGCCGAGCGCCACCGAGGTCTCGGGCTCCCACACCAACGAGGGGTCGTTGACGTGCAGCTTATCGAGCGCGTCGCGCAGGTTCTCGTAGTCCTTGTTAT
>CAJKZO010000027.1:0-18030 GCA_905204365.1 uncultured Collinsella sp. | reverse complement strand
TTGGAGTTATTGGCTTCTATTTCGTTTTCGGTTTCGCTGACGCAGATTTGGGCGCCTTGGTGTCCTGCGTTGTTTATGTCGAGGGCGGTGCGGATCGGCTGACCAGGTGCCGTCAGGCGGATTGCCTGTTCCATACGCTTTTGCAGCTCGTTCTTATCCAAGGCATCGCTCCCATCGTATACGCTCCATAAACGCTAAATAGTTTCTCACGGTTTGTCCCCGCGGCGCTTGCGAAATCCGATGCTTACAGAATGAGCGAACACAGCTGAGAGCCCAACCCAAATGGGCCGCTTATGTGGTAACATCGGGGTTCACATGATTGAGGGAGTAGTCGCGTGGCCGGGTTCGCCTCCGGTGGCGCGGCAAGTCAACATACTGGCCGATGCGGCCTGGCTTGCCATAATGAACGAGACTCGTGGTTGTGCGCGCAGCGCGTACGCCACGGGTCTTTTTTGTTATTCCCCCAAGAGGTACACGCGGGCCCGCCCGCAGAGAGGGAGCCAGACTATGGGACTCGCAGAGCTCGTGTTGCTCGCCGTTGGCCTTTCGATGGACGCCTTTGCCGTTTCCATCTGCAAGGGCCTTGGCATGAAGAAAATCAACCTTAAGGTCGCCGTGGTGCTCGGCCTGTTCTTTGGCGGTTTCCAGGCCGGCATGCCCGTAATCGGATGGGCGCTTGGCGGCCAGTTTATGGGCATCATCGGCCCCATCGACCACTGGATCGCCTTTATCCTGCTCGCCTTCATCGGCGGCAAAATGCTGTGGGAGGCCTTTACCGAGGACGAGGATGAAGGCGACGGCAAGGATGCCGAAAAGATTGACCTGGGCGAGTACCTGATCCTCGCCATCGCCACCTCAATCGACGCCCTAGCCGTGGGCATCTCATTTGCCGCGCTCTCGGTCGACATCGTGCCCGCTGTATCGCTTATAGGCATCACAACGTTTATCTTCTCCGTCGCCGGCGTAGCGATCGGCCACACCTTTGGGGCGCGCTACGAAAAGCCCGCCACCATCGCGGGCGGCGTTGTGCTTATCCTCATTGGGCTTAAGATTTTGCTTGAGCATCTGGGGATCCTCGCACTGTAACGAATAACGGCCGCCCGGCATTACGCCAGGCGGCCGTTTTCATAGCCAGCCGTTTTAGAGCGGCTTAACCAAGGCAACCTTTACGCAGCGAGGCGCTTGAGGACGTCGATGAGCAGCTCGTAGAAGCGCTCAGCAGAAGCGAGCTCCATGCTCTCGTCCGGGGTGTGGACATCGGAGAGCGTCGGGCCCACGGCGATGGCGTCCAAGCCGTGCAGGGCCTCGGCAAACAGGCCGCACTCAAGGCCGGCGTGAATGGACTCGATTCGCAGCTCGGAGCCAAAGAGCTCGCGATAGCTCTCGACAAAGACGTCGCGGACCGGCGAATGCTCAGCATAGCTCCAGCCGGGATACTCGAACTCAAACTTGGCGTCGAAGCCCAGGACATCGGCCAGCGTCTGCAGGCGGTCCTTGAACTCGTTCTGCAGTGAGGTGATCGAGGAGCGCGGGGACAGCATGATCTTGACCTCATTGTCAGAAGTGGCGACCACACCGATGTTGGAGGAAACCTCGACGGAGCCGTCGGTGGCGACGTTGCGGCGGATCACACCGTTGGGGGCAAGACGCAGAGCGCGAATAAGGGCAAGTGCGGACTTCTCGTCCATGGCCTCGACCTCAGTGTTGTCGGCAATCTCAACCGTGCAGGTAAAGCCGGGGTCGAAGACCTCGAGCTCGGCAGTAACGTCGGCGATGATGCCCTTTGCGATCTGGGCCGCGGCCTCGGCGGCAGCGTGGTCGGCGTAGACCAGAACAGCCTTGCACTCACGGTTGATGGCGTTGTCCTTGGTGCCGCCGTTAAAGCTAACGATGGCGGGCTCGCCGGCAACCATCAGGCGGTCGATGATGCGGGCCATGATGAGGTTGCCGTTGCCGCGCTCCAGGTTGATATCGCTGCCGGAGTGGCCGCCCAGCAGGCCGGAGATGTCGAGCGTGAGGGTGCTACCGGTCTTGTGCTCGCGCGCGATCGGGCAGGTGTAGGTAACGACGACACCGCCGGCGCAGCTGACGGTAGCAACGCCCTCTTCCTCGGAGTCAAGGTTAATCATGGTGCGGGCGCTAATCTGGGACTTGTCGAGCGTCTCGGCGCCGACCAGGCCAGTCTCCTCGTCGGTGGTGAATACGCACTCGAGGGCGGGGTGAACGATCGAATCGTCATCGAGAACAGTGAGCATCAGAGCGACGGCAATACCGTTGTCGGCGCCCAAAGTGGTACCGTTAGCGGTGAGGACGCCGTCCTTGACGACCAGGTCGATACCATCGGTCGTAAAGTCGTGCTCAACGGAGCCCAACTTGTCGCACACCATATCGATGTGGCCCTGCAGCATCACGGTCGGGGCATTCTCGGCACCGGCAGATGCGGGCTTGCGAATGATAACGTTGTAGACCTCGTCCTGGTACACATCGAGGCCGCGCTCCTTGGCAAACGCAACCAGGAAATCGCTGATGCCCTTCTCGTTGCCAGACCCACGGGGGATCGCGCTGACCTCCTCAAAGAAATGGAACAGCTGGGCGGGCTCGTAGCCGGTAATCTTGTAGTCCATGGTGCCTCCTTGGCGCAACTGGTTAGACGGTAAGACATGCGACTTGTATATTCCCAGACTTTGCGTGCATAAACCAGTCGAAAACGCCGAGCGCCCTCGCATCATCGGCTAACGGCGAGGAAACGCCACTTTATCAAGATAAAGCAGGTTAGACGGGCCGTGCCGAAGGGACGTTGGACCCTTCAACCAACTTCAACGCCTGTTGAACATTAATGCATACACCATTGGTATGTTTGATGAGATTTTTGTCCTCTGTCACGACGTAATCGGCATCAATGCGATTGGCGACGCCCAGCAACAGGTCGTCCTCAAAGTCGTTGTGATGATATTTGAACACAAAGGAGTCGAAGACCTCGTCTGCACCGACCGAGGCAATAATCGACTTTTGCCGAATCAGGCGAACACACGCCCACGCTGTCTCGTCGGCACCGGCGATGACTTCGGGAGTGAGAGCCCCCTCACGGCGGGCGTCGGCCTTCATCGTCCTTCCCAGAATGTAATAGACGTCTTTGACAGACAGGGAGGACGAGAAGAGGACGATATCCTCCGCTTCCGCCGCGCGAGAAAGGAGCTCGACTATCGGCCTGGTCGCATTCGTACGAGCGAGAAAGTAATCTAGCCAGACGTTCGTGTCGATCAACAGCTTGAGCACACGTTTTGTTCCGACGCCGCTCATAATTCGATCCAATCGCTGAATCTCTCGATCATCATTTGATCGTATAACTCGTCGTAATCAAAGGCTTCATCGGGGCTCGGCCTCTGAATCGAGAACCGCTCATAAAAATTCGAAATTAACGCAGCCCCTTCCGAGACGCGGGACGAACTCGCCTTCGATCGTATGTCGTCAGACAGGACTTCGTCATCATTCTTTTTTGCGACGGGCATATGACCGTTCTCGGTCAAGTACTGCCACAGCTCCCTCACAGCTTGTGACGGCGTCATGCCAATATGAGTCAGTACGGCGTCTCCTGCCTCTTTGAGCTGGCGATCTATACGCACGTTCATCTGAACTGGCCGCGTGTCGAGTATTGATGTAGGCATATCAACTCCTTTGCTATACTGAATCTCAATTTTAGTATAGCACGGCAGATTGAAGCACATTTCAATAGAAACGGGGGCGCCTCCTTATCGGAAACGCCCCCGTTATACAAGGTATGTTTAATCCCTACAGCGCGCCGGAACCGGCTTGCATCATGCCGCCGGGGCCCGAGGTCACGCCGCCGCTCACGGGCGCGGCGTTGCCGGTGTGCGGTGCCGCCGGGGCGGTATCGCCACCGAGCGTGCCCGCCGGACGCGGTGCCGGGATCTCGCCCGTGCCGTGGCCAAAGACAAACTTGCCATCGGCCACGTCGCACAGGACGGTATCGCCCTCGCCCCACTCGCCGGCCAGAAGCTCCTCGGACAGCGGGTCCTCGATGAGCTTTTGAATAGCACGGCGCAGCGGACGCGCACCGTTGGTGAGGTCGGTACCCTCCGCCACAATCTTGTCGTAGGCCGTATCGGTAAGCTTGATGTTCATGCCATTTGCGATCAGGCGCTGGCGCAGATCGTCCACCAGCAGGTGCGCAATCTTGGTCAGGTTCTCGCCCGAGAGCTTCTGGAACACCACGATGTCATCGATACGGTTGAGCAGCTCAGGGCGGAACAGGCGCTTGAGCTCGCCCATCGCGCGGCCGCGGATCTCACTCGAGGTGAGGCCCTGCTCGCCGGTGGTGCCAAAGCCAACGCTTGCATCCTGCGCAATCTCGCGGGCGCCCACGTTAGACGTCATGATGATCACGGTGTTGCGGAAGTCGACCGTCTTGCCCTGGCTATCGGTCAGACGACCCTCCTCCAGCACCTGCAGCAAGATGTTGAAGATATCGGGGTGCGCCTTCTCGATCTCGTCGAACAGCACGACCGAGTACGGATGGCGACGAACGGCCTTGGTGAGCTGGCCACCCTCGTCGTGACCGACGTAACCCGGAGGGCTACCGATGAGCTTGGAGACCTCGAACTCGCTACCGAACTCGGACATGTCGAAGCTGATGAGCGCATCCTTGTTGCCAAAGAGGTACTCGGCGAGCGTCTTGGCGAGCTCGGTCTTGCCCGTGCCGGTGGGACCCAGGAAGATAAAGCTGCCGCCGGGGCGACGCGGATCCTTGAGCGGCGAGCGGCTGCGGCGCACGGCCTTGGCAACTGCCTCGACAGCCTCATCCTGACCGATGATGCGCGTCTTGAGCACGCTTTCGGCTTGCAGCAGGCGACGGCTCTCGCTCTCGGTAAGCGAAGACACCGGCACGCCCGAAGTCACGGACACGATGTCGGCGATCTGGGAGACATCGATGGTGAGCGGGCTGGCGTCGAGCTCGGCGGTCCAGGCGGCCTTGGCCTCGGCGAGCTCAATCTCGGCAGCTTTCTGCTGCTCGGTGATCTCGGCGGCCTTGTTCATGTCGTCGCTCTCGGTGGCCTCCTGCGCGGCGGCCTTAAGCTCCTCCACGCGATGCTCGGCCTCACGCACCGGCTCGGGCGCGCGATTCGCGGCGATGCGAGCGCGGGCACCGGCCTCGTCAATGAGGTCCATAGCCTTATCGGGCAGGAAGCGATCCTGGATGTAGCGGTTGGAAAGGTTCGCGGCGGCCTCGATAGCACCCTGCGTATAGCGCACATGGTGGTGCTCCTCGTAGCGCGGCTTGAGCGCGGTCAGGATCTTGACCGTGTCCTCGACGCTCGGCTCCTCGACATCGATGGTCTGGAAGCGACGCTCGAAGGCCGGGTCCTTGGTGAGGTACTTGCGGAATTCCTCGGCCGTGGTGGCGCCGATAATCTGGAAGGCACCGCGCGCGAGCACGGGCTTGAGCATGGAGCTCGCGTCGATGGAGCCCTCGGCAGAACCGGCACCGATGATAGTGTGCATCTCGTCGATAAACAGGATGACGTCGTCGGCTTCGGTGGCCTCCTGGATCACGTTCTTGAGGCGCTCCTCAAACTCGCCGCGATACTTGGCACCCGCAACGAGGCCTGGCAGGTCGAGCGTCCAGATATTCTGGTTCATGAGGTTCTCGGGCACGTTGCCGGCTGCAATCTGCTGAGCCAGGCCCTCGACGATGGCCGTCTTGCCCACGCCGGGGTCGCCCAGAATGAGCGGGTTGTTCTTGGTGCGGCGCGAAAGAATTTCCATCATACGCTGGACTTCCTTTTCGCGACCGATTACAGGGTCGAGCTCGCCGTCGCGCGCCTTCTGCGTGAGGTTGGTCGCGAACTGCTTAAGCGTATCGGTGCCACTCCCCTTTTGCTGAGAGGCATCCGAGCCGCTAAAGAACGGCAGGCCCGCACCGGGACGACCGGCACCGGCGCCGGCGAGCGGACGCTTCTTGTCCTGGTCCTTGGCGGTGAGTTTCTCGATAGCCTTTTTGATGGAGGCGGACGACACACCCAGGCGCATGAGGATGTCCATGGCCATGCCGTTGCCCTCTTCGACGATGCCGATCAGCAAGTGCTCGGTCGACACGTAGGTCTGGTTGTTCTCACGCGCCACGCGGAACGAACGCTCCATCACGCTAATGACGAGCGGCGTAAAGGCGAGCTTGGCCGCCTCGGTCTCCTCACTGGGCTCGGGAACCGTGGTCTGGACCTCTTTGAGAGTATCCATGATGTCATCGTAGGAGATGTCGAGCGAACGCAGCGCCTCGGCGGCAATGCCCTCGTCCTCCTTGGCAAGCGCGAGCAGCAGGTGCTCGGTGCCCACCTTATTTGAATGAAGATCGAGCGCCTCCTGTTTGGCCATCGACATGACCTTGCGCGCTCGATCGGTAAATCTATCTAACATGCTCGTTTCCTTACATGAGTTCATCGAAATCAAAACGCCCGCCCGTCGGCGGCGCTTTTGTCTCTTTACCCACAGGTTGTCTATGTTAACAGCTGGAGGAATATCTATAAACCCGGCTCACATGAATGCAGGTTATGACCGCATCGCGGGACTCACCGCGCGATGCGCGACAGGCGCCCCGCAAGAGAAACCCTAGGCGTCTTTCACCACGTCGGGACTCGTCGCACGCGATGCGCGATAGGCATCGGCCTCCTTGGAGACGCGTTCGAGCAGCTCGGATGTATCGACGCCCTCGACTTGCGCGACCGTTTCCACCGTCTGCATGGCGACCGCCCTCAGGTACGCGCACGCGCTGTCCCCCAGCTGCTCGAGGTCTATCTCCTCGCCGCCCTCCCGGGCAAAGCCGACCGCCATCACAAAGCCCATGATGCCCGAGACCAGAAAGCCCACCGCAAAGCTCGAATCTGCCTTGAGCTCTTCTCCGTCGGGGTGGACGATCTCTCTCACGCGGTCGATGATGATCGTATGGATGCCCTGCACGACCTGCTCGGCGGCACCCGCCCTCATGGTGATGACGATGCGCCGCAGCAGGCAGCGGACGTCGCGCCGGTCGAACGCCGAAAGGTCGCCCTCGCTCGAAAAATGCCAGAGGACATCGGTGATGAGCTCGTTATCCTGCAGCAGCTGGGCTATGGCGATGGCGACGAGTTCATCGAAATCGTGAAAATAGTAGTAAAACGTTCCGCGATTGCACTGGGCGGCGCGGGTCACCTCGCCAACCGACAGCTCGAAGATGCTGTTGTTCTCGATGAGCTCCCAAAACGCCTCGATGATACGGGTGCGTGCATCGGGCGCATCGGCGTCCTTACGCGGTCTCGCCATGCGCCTCACCGCACCCCTGCGCCTTGGCGTTCATGATGAGCATCTGAAGACGGTTCTCCACGTTGGCGAAGCTCACGTCGGGATCGTAGTCGAGCGGCAGGAACTGCGCCGTGGGATACTGCTCCTTGAGCGCATGGATGAGCCCGCGCCCCACGACATGGTTGGGCAGACACCCGAACGGCTGCAGGATCACGAAGTTGCGGCAGCCGCGCTTGGCGTGCTCGAGGATCTCCGCCGGAATCAGCACGCCCTCGCCCGCATCGAACGTATGGTGCAGGATCTTATCGCTCGCGCGCACGAGCTCGGGCATGCGCGTCGGCGGCTCGTAGAGCGGGCTCGCCGCGCCCAGGCGGTCGCAACGGTCGTGCGCGAGCTCGAACAGGTTGTCCGCCGTGGCGTACCAGGCCTTTTCGGGCAGCGACAGGTCGACGTGGAACTCGCGCGACTGCGCATGCTTGTAGAAATAGGTCTTGCGGATCACGTCGGTCATGCGCGCCTCGATGACCTCGAGCCCGTTGTCCTCGAGGTAGCGCTCGATCTCGTGGTTGGCGCCGAGATGGAAATTGAGCAGGTACTCGCCCACGATGAGAACGGTCGGATGCGGGTTCGAGCGGTCGTACGGAACGGCGTCCATGATCGCAAGCGCGCGTTTGAAGCCCGTCGCCTGGCCTCTCAGCCCGGAGCGCTCCATGCCCTCGATAACCTCATCGAGCGCGCGGTCGAACGCAGCGTCCGCCGCGCCCTTCTCGAGCTCGTAGGGACGGATGCGCCTAAGCATGGCCTCGAGGGCATCGATCATGGGAAGACCGTAGGCGATCTGGATGCTCGGGCCAAGGCCGAGCTTGAAGCCCGGATGCGCATTGTGGGCATCGACGTCGTCGTTGGTGAGCACCGGGACATAGTCGTATCCCGCGTCGTCGAGCGCGCGGCGCAGCAGGGGCATGTAGTGCGTCAGGCGGCAGTCGCCGATATACTTGCCAGTCACCACGGCGACGTCGTGCGGGTCGTACTTACCGCTCTCGAGTGCCGCGAGCGCCTCGCCGATCACGATTTGCGCGGGGAAGCAGATGTCGTTGTGCACATAGCGTTTGCCCAGGCGGATGGCATCCTCGCGCCCGATATCAAGGGCCTCGGCGCGCACGCCCTGATTGCGCATCGCCGCGGTCATGAGCCTGCAGAACGCATGGGAGGTGTTGGGGACCAGCGCGATCTTGTCGTGCCGGTCGCGCTTGGTGTACTTGACCTTATACGGGTCGTCGAGCGGATGGACCGCGTGCACCCGGGCGCCCTCGGCACGCTCCTCCGCACGACGACGGTTGACCGACTCGATAAACGAACGCACGCGAATGCCCATGGGACCGGCGACGTCGCTCTCATCGAGCTTGATCATCATCGGAACCTTGGAGCCCATCTCGCCCATCATGCGCGCGATCTCGTCGGTGAGATACGCATCGTGGCCGCAGCCGAAGCTGCCCATCTGCACGAGCTCGAGCTCGGGCGTCGATGCGACGATGACCGCGCACGACAGCATGCGCGCATGGTAGTTGTTCACGATGTCGATGCGGCTGTTGGAAAGATCGACGTTGCAGACCCCCGGCACCGCATCGGGCGTCAGCACGGGGATGCCGCGCTCAGAGAAGAGCTTGGGCAGCCCGTGGTTGACCAGCGGGTCGTTGTGGTACGGGCGCGAAGCGATCACCACCGCGTAGCCGCCGTCCTCGCGCACGTTCTCGAGCACCTGCCTGCCGCGCAGCTGCAGCTGGTTCTCAAACGTCTGCTGCGCGCGGTCCGCCTGCTCGGTCGCCTTGGCAACCAGGTCGGCATCGATATCGAAGGTCTCCTTGCACCACGCCTTGAGCTGGCGGTTTCGGTCGCCCTCGTCGTACCAGTGGAACAGCGGCGTATCGAACGGAACGCCGAAACGCTCCTCCGGGTTATCGGAATTGCGCATCACGTAGGGGTATCCCTTTACGACGGCGCACATCCACTCGCTGGTAGAGGCGGTGTTTTCGGTGGGCACCGTCGTGATGATGGGCATGAAGATGCGGTCGACGCCGGCGTCGACGAGATTGCGGATGTGCCCGTGGACGAGCTTGGCCGGGAAGCACACGGTGTCGGATGTGACGTGCGCCAGACCGCGCTCGTACATCGCCTTGGTGCTGCGTCCCGAGACGCGCACCTTAAAGCCGAGCGTGCTGAAGAACGTCGACCAGAACGGCATGGTGTCCCAGAACTCGAGCACACGGGGAATGCCGATCGTGACATCGCGCCCCCCGCAGACGGGAACCGTGGGGTACGACTCGAACAGCAGCTTCTCGCGGTCGACAAAGAGATTGGGGGCAGCCGCGGTCCGGTCGCGCCCCGTGCCGGGTGCCTGTGCCTCGCAAGCACCCTGCGGACGCAGCTCCTCCGCCGCGGGAACCTCGCGCACGAGCTCATCCCATGAGATGGCGCCGCCGCGCGGGCAGCGATTGCCCGTGACGTAAAGCGAGCCGTCGCCAAATGCCACGACCGCGCGCTGGCAGCGGTTGTTGCACCGACGGCAGGTAACGCCGCCGAACTCGCGATGCTCGAAGCGCTCCACGGCATCGAGCCCGATAAACGACGTGCCGGCGTCGCCCTTGCGGCATTCCTCGCGCGCGAGCAGGGCGATACCGATAGCGCCCATCAGCCCCGGGTGGGGCGCACGCGTGACGGGTTTGCCCAGATACTGCTCGAATGAGCGCAGCACCGCGTCGTTTCGGAACGTGCCGCCCTGGACGACGACTTTGTCGCCCAGACGGTTGAGATTTGAAACGCGAATGACCTTGGTGAACACGTTCTCGATAATCGAACGGCAGAGACCGGCCATGATGTCGCCCGGACCCTTACCGCGCCGCTGCTCGGAAACGACGCCGCTGTTCATGAACACCGTGCAACGGCTGCCGAGAACGGCGGGGGCTTTGGACGAAAATGCCTCGGTCGCGATATCCTCAACGGCTATTCCGAGGTTTTTGGCAAAACCCTCGAGGAACGAGCCGCAGCCCGCAGAGCACGCCTCGTTGACGACGATATCGGTCAGCACGCCGTGGTTGAGCCAGATGGCCTTCATATCCTGTCCGCCGATGTCGAGCACGAAGGTCGCATCGGGAACGCATGCGCACGCGGCGCGGGCGTGCGCGACCGTCTCGACCGTATGGTAGTCGGCGTGGAACGCGCGCGCGAAAAGCTCCTCGCCGTATCCCGTGGTGCCCACGGCATCGATCGCAAGCGTGACTCCCGCTGTCTCCCAGCGGTTCTTCAAGCTGACAAGACCCTGTTGGGCGACGTCGAGCGGTCTGCCGTTATTAGACGCGTAGAACGAATCGACAAGCTCACCCGCCTCATCGACCAGGGCGAACTTGGTCGTCGTGCTCCCCGAATCGATACCGAGCGCCACACGCACCGTCTCTCCGGGCGCATACGCATCCGGACCCTTTGCCGGCGTCTCTTTGCCATGGCGTGCCGTAAAATCCGCCTGCTCGGCAGGTGTGGCAAAAAAGGGCTGGGCAAGACGTCCCTCCCCGCTTGCGGGCGCGACCGTCTCGAGCTTATCCAGCCGGACAAAAGCGTCGGGAAGGTCGATCGGTTGGGACGATGCGAACATGTCGGTCAGCGACAGGGCGGCACCGCGCGCGACCATGATCTGCGGATCGCGCGGGACGATAACCTGATCGTCCGATAGATTCAGTTGCTCCCGGAACACGCGGACCAGCGTGGGGTTGTAGGCGAGCGTACCGCCCTCGAAGATTACCGGCGGCTCGATGTCGATACCCTGGGCCAGACCGCCGATCGTTTGGCGGGCGACCGCGTGAAGCGCCGAAAGCGCCAGGTCGGTGGTAGGAATGCCCTCGTTGAGCAGCGGCTGGATATCGGTCTTTGCGTACACGCCGCAGCGGCCCGAGACCTCGTGGACGGTCGTTCCCCGGCTTGCGAGCTGCTCGAACTCGCCCGATTCGGTGCTGACCCCCATGAGCTTTGCCATCTCGTCGATAAATGCACCGGTACCGCCTGCGCACGAGCCGTTCATGCGCATGTCGGCAACCTCGATGTCTCCCTTATCGTTGGTGCGGAAGAAGATCATCTTGGCGTCTTGGCCGCCCAGCTCGATGGCGCAGCGCGTCTGCGGATAGAACCTGCTGATCGCGAGCGCGTTGGCGACCACCTCCTGAACGTACGAGGCGCCCAGCGCGGTCGCGATATCGCGCGCACCCGAGCCGGTCACCGCAACGCGCAGCGACTCATGGGGAAAACGCTCGGCGAGCTCGCCGAGCATGGCGCGCACGCTCGCTGTCTGACACGCCCCGTGGCGGCGATATCCCCACCACGCCTCGGTCATATCCTCGTGCATCGCGTAAACTTTGGTCGTCGTCGACCCTACGTCCAGTCCTACTAGCAACGCCATAATGCTCCGTCTCTCGCATTTTTCCTGCTAGAGATATACCACTCTACGTAATACAACAGACTGTTGTATTTAAACTCCGTATAAAAAGCGGCTGCCGAAACGCTTCAGCAGCCGCCGAATGCACCAACAGATTGTTCTGCGCGCTAGCACGTCGGGCAACGGAGCAGCACGGGCCCTCCGGTCATGCGCACCGCTCACGCCGGCGATGTCGCCGAGAGAGCTATCCACGCTTAGGGCTCCAACCAAGCAAGTCGCCCGCGCTCAGCAGGTCCCTAAGCGAGCTACTCGCACTCAGAAGCCATAGCCTGCTCCAAGAGCTCGGCATGCTCCTCCTCGAAAACCGTCCCCACAGGGAAGGCGCGACGGAAGACGAAGTAGGAAATCGGACCGGCTACCAAAAGGTTCCACGGCAGCGCCATCACAAAATTATGCGGGATGTTGATCATCCAGATCGCGGGCACGGAATACAGGTTCGCAAGGATGCCGCCGGGCATGTGCGTCAGACCCTCGCAGGCACCGTACAGCGACATGATGATGACCATGGGAACGACCATGCAGGAGCTGACGGCGAGCGTCATGGCGAGCGGCGAGCTCTTGCCCGGAGTGACCAAGTACTTAAAGGCGAAACCCTTGGCAAGCGGGCTGGCGACGAACCGGTCGCAGCACACGGCAAAGATATAGGCAACGGGGAAGCCGAGCCACGCAGCGGCAACGACCTCGCCGTTGATGGCCCCGTGCTGCAGGGCAACGTTGTAGATGCTCATCCAGAGCACCATGCAAAAGCACATGATAAAGGTGAACAGCAGGCTCTCTCGTTTGTTGATAGGCATAAAGGGCAGATTCCTCTCTGTGTTGTGCCGCGGCGCCACGCAACAAAAACGGGCGGGCAAGATGGAGCTGTTGGAACTTCATCTCGCCCGCCCGTGGTACGCGCGTCTGCGACTACTTATGTGGTGGAACCAGCCTAGCACGAAAACCCCGCGCTTCGTAAGCGTTGAGTTTATGAAGATGCAGGGCACCAATAATCCCCCGACCCCCTAAGTTGCGGTGGAATACGGACTGTTTTGACCCTTTAAGCAGCAATTCAGTCCCTATTTCACCGCAACTCATTTGGTGCAAAGTAACCTGTCCCCCTTGCACCAATTAGCTGGTGTGGCGCCAGCGAGGGTCGGTGAGCGTACGCGCCACACCCAGCCCAACGGGCAGAAACGCTACGATGAGCACTGCGCGCACAAACCAGCCGAGCATATTGACTGTGTCGAAGGTGCACATGTAATACATAGAGCGATAGAGATACAGGCCGGGCACCATAATGACAATCGAAGGCACCGTGAGGGCGATGCGCGGGTAGGTGAGCTTGACTTCGGCCAAGCTTGCCAGCAGACCCGATACCAGCGCGCCGATAAACGCTGCTGCCTCGGGAGGCATTCCCGTGCTGAGGCCCAGGAAGGGAATCATCGTCGGCGCATCGACAAGGGTCAGACGCAGGGTATTGGACACGGCGCCGATCAGCCCAGCTGCCGCGGCCATCTTTACCGGGCTGTTGAACATCACCGAGAAGCCGAATACGCCAACGAAGCTCATCACCACGCGCAGGAGCGTAAGAGCAAGCGGCGAAAGGCCGAGCGGGGCAAAGTCGTCCGGCGCCAGGCCAACACACTCGGCAACCATCCAACCTACGAGGGTCGCCATCACAATAATCGATACGGCATATGAAAGGCGCTCGATACCGCTTCGCATGTCAAGCTTGGCGATGTCGAGGCCTGCCGTAATGAGCGGAAAGCCGGGAATCACAAAGAGCATGGCGCCGATATAGCCTTCTTGGTGCGACATTGCCCCCGGTATGACCTGGCCAAGGCCGAGCAATGCCAGCAGATACGAAACGCAAGCGAGCGCAACACCGGTCGTCAGCGCGCTGAACTGACCAAGGCCTTGCTTGAGAATATGGGAGCGGGCAAAGTTGCCGACACCCGCGCCCACGAACGCGCATGCCATCTCAATAGGACCGCCACCAAGTAAAAAGACAAAGGCGCCACAGGCGCAGGCCGCCGCAAGGCCCTGTTGCCAAGGCGCGTAATCAGGTTTTGAACTCTCAACGGTCTTGAGCATCTCGTGATACTCGTGCACCGTGAAGCGACGACCATAGGTCTCGATTTCCTTTAGGAAGCTCTCCATCATCCAAATGCGATGGGTATTGACGCCCGTTGTGGGCAAGCTGACAACCTCATTAAAGCAGTGACCATCTTCGATGCAAGTACACTCAAACGACAGGAGACTTAAGTCAACGTGGATGGTCACACCGAGTACGGCGGCGACGCGATTCATGGTATCGCGCACGCGCCAGGCACCCGTTCCGCTCGCGAGCATAAGCATACCGGTGCGGCAGATGATGGATGATTTATCGGTGAGCGGCGCATCGACGGCAAGTTCATCGCCTGCCGTCACGATCTGGTGCCAGTCAGTTTTCATATGGAGCGCGCCGGCACGAACGCCGTGGTGCATGGGGGCTCTCGAAAGCAGCGAGTTAAGGCGCGAAGACTGTGGGGACTCCGTTGATTCGTCCTCAACCTCATCAGTCTCTTCATCGACCAGATCAAAGGAATCAAGCGGCGCTGGCTCGCGGCGGTCGATCAGCTCCTCGTCCTCATCATCAAAGTAGTTGAACTGATCGAGCATGTCCTCTTCAATCGCGCGCTCGCTCGCATCGTCCATCCCGGTGCTCCCTTCCTATCGACTAACCCCCATCCTAAACAGCGACGGCTAAAGGAAACATAAAAGAGACGGCTGTCATGCGAGCCATGCGCGCAATAGCCATTGAGTAGTCATTGGGGACGTTCTTGAATGACTAGTCGTTTAAGAACGTCCCCAATGACTAGTCGTTTAAGAACGTCCCCAATGACTACTCCGACAACGTCGATGTATTGGCAACGCCAGCGAGCGGGTCGCATTTGTGACAAGGTGACGTGAAACGAAAGGGCGCTGACCTTCTGGTCGCGCCCTTGAAGTTGAACGTCAGATTGTCCAAATGCGGCCCGCGCAGCGTCGGGCCGTTACGCGGTTCGTAGAACCGCGTAACTAGTTAGTACATCTTTGCGCCGGCAGGGATGGAGGCATCGAGCTGGATCAGGTTGAGGCGCTCCTCGCCCTCCTCCTCGTGGATGGCGCTGATGAGCATGCCGCAGCTGGGGATACCCATCATCTTGCGCGGAGGCAGGTTGGTGATGGCGAGCAGGGTCTTGCCGACCAGGTCCTCGGGCTCGTAATAATCGTGAATACCGGAGAGAATGGTACGGTCGGTGCCGGTACCGTCATCGAGCGTAAAGTTCAGCAGCTTCTTGGACTTCTTGACGGCCTCGCATGCCTTGACCTTCACGGCGCGGAAGTCGCTCTTGGAGAAGGTATCAAAGTCTACGAACTCCTCAAACAGTGGCTCGACGGCAATCTTGGAATAATCAACCGTGGGCTTGAGCGGCTTGACGAAGGGGCTCGCGGTGTTGCCGGCCTCGGCAGCCTTGGCAGCAGCGGCACCGGACTGGAAACCCTTCTCGGGCTTCATGTGCGGGAACAGCAGCACGTCGCGGATGGAAGCCTGGTTGGTGAGCAGCATGACCACGCGGTCGATACCGATGCCAATGCCGCCCGCGGGAGGCATACCGTACTCGAGGGCGCGCACGTAATCCTCGTCGTACTCCATGGCCTCATCGTCGCCGCCGGCCTTCTCGGCCATCTGGGCGGCAAAGCGCTCGGCCTGGTCGACCGGGTCGTTGAGCTCAGAGAATGCGTTGGCGTACTCGTGGCCGGCGATGACCAGCTCAAAGCGGTGGGTCAAACGCGGGTCGTCCTCAAAACGCTTGGCAAGCGGGCTGACCTCGATGGGGTAATCGCACACGAAGGTCGGGTTGACGATGGTATCCTCGCCCAGCTCATCGTAAATCTCGGCGATAATCTTGCCGGCGGTCCACTCGGGCTTAATCTCCAGGCCCTTCTCGCGCGCGGCGGCAGCAAGCTCCTCGACCGGCGTGTCGATGGTGACCTGCTTGCCGAGCACGTCGGAGACGATGTCGGTCATGGGACGGCTGGCCCACTCACCAGAAAGGTCGATGGTCTGGCCCTGGTACTCGATGCCCTCGGGGTTGCCGATGGCCTTGTTAGCTGCCTTAATGACACCCTGGGCGAGCGCCTTCATGCCCTCGAGGTCGGAGAAGGCACGGTAGGCCTCCATCGTGGTGAACTCGGGGTTGTGGGTAAGGTCCATGCCCTCGTTACGGAAGATGCGGCCGATCTCGAACACGCGCTCAAAACCACCGACGATGCAGCGCTTGAGGTGCAGCTCGGTGGCAATACGCAGGTAGCACTCCTGATCGAGCGCGTTGAAGTGAGTGATGAACGGCTTGGCAGTAGCGCCGCCCTGGATGGTCTGCAGGATGGGGGTCTCGACCTCCATGTAGCCGTCGGACTCCATAAAGCGACGGAAGGTGGAGAGAATCTGCGAACGCTTACGGAAGGTCTCGCGAACGTCGTCGTTGGCGATCAGGTCGACGTAGCGCTGGCGATAGCGGGTCTCCTTGTCGGAAAGACCGTGGAACTTCTCGGGCAGCGGACGAACGGCCTTGGAAAGCAGGGTCGCGCTCTTAGGGGCAACGGAAAGCTGACCGCGCTGGGTGCGCACGACCACGCCGGCCACGCCCAGGATGTCGCCCAGGTCGAGGGCCTTGAGCGTATTCCAGGCAGCCTCGTCCATGTCGTTGATGCGGCAGAACAGCTGAATCTCGGCAGTCGCATCGCGCACGACGATGAACATGATCTTGCCCTGACCGCGCTTGGCGACCACACGGCCGGCGATCTTCACGACATCCTCGGTGTCCTCACCATCGGCAAGATCGGCGTACTTAGTCTCGATATCGGCGACGTAGTCCTCAAGCTCAGAGTGCTCAGGATAGGGGTTCTGGCCCGCCTCGAACAGGGCGGCGCGCTTGGCCAGGCGGGTGGCGCGCTCGTCGTTGAGCGTCGATGCCTGATCGGCGGCGTTCTGGTTCTCTGCCATAAGTTAGCTCCTCAAACTAAAACGCTCCCCAGGATTCGGTCCCAGGGAGCGAAAACATACCTTTACGCGGGACCGTGGTCTAGCGTGCAATCTTGGCGATGGTGTAGACGCGAGTCTTGCCGGAAGGCGTAACGACCTCGACGGAGTCGCCCTCGCCGTGACCGATGATGGCGTGACCGACCGGAGACTCGTTGGAAATCTTGTGCTCGAGCGAGTTGGTCTCGGTGGTACCGACGAGCGTGACTTCCATGACCTCACCGTTGGGATCAATCAGAGAAACGGTGGAACCGATGGAGACGGTCAGATCGCCCGTGGTGGCAGCAACCTGAGCGTTGGCGAGGATGGCCTGGATCTCGGCAATACGAGCGGCGTTCTGGGCCTGCTTGTCCTTAGCGGCATCGTACTCGGAGTTCTCCGAAAGGTCGCCGAACGCGCGGGCTTCCTTGATGTCCTCGACGATCTCCTTGGCGTAATCGCCCTCACGCCAAGCGAGCTCCTCGACGAGCTTCTGGCGGCCCTCAGCGGTCAGTACGATCTGGCTTGCGTCCATACGGATATCTCCCCAACTCTGATCAAACAATCAACTGTCAACAAAACGAAAAAGACCGGCTAGCCTGCGGGCAAGCCGGTCAGGTGCTCACCCCAAAGGGATGGGACTACTCTGCGTCCGCGTCGCTGTCCTCTGCCTGCTTCTTCTTGGCAGCAGCGAGCTTAGCCTCGAGCTCAGCGATCTCCTTGTCCTCCTCGGACTGCTCGACCACGACCTCCTCGGCCTGCTTGGTCTCGGCCTTATCGTCGCCCTCCATACCCTCGCGGATATTCTTGACGGTAGAGCCGAGGGACTTGCCGAGCTTCGGCAGGTTCTTGGGCCCGAAGATAATCAGGACAACGACGAGAATAATGATGAGCTCAGGAGCCCTCAGTCCAAACATGTAGACCTCCACAATACAGCGAGACAAGCTCGAATGAGTATACCGCGGCTATCGCGGTATCACAACAATAGCTAAAAAAAGGGACCGCAAGAAGCGGTCCCTCCTCATGCTCTGGTCGGGTTGACTGGATTTGAACCAGCGACCCCTGCGTCCCGAACGCAGTGCTCTACCAAACTGAGCCACAACCCGTTAGCTCGACTATAGTAACAAAGATTTCCGTCGTGTGCTAGAGAAATTTTTACTTCTTTGGCACTTCGACGCGAACCCTTGATTATCAACTTCATCCGAACACTTCCCACATTCATCCGCACATGTGC
>CAJKZO010000026.1:0-18348 GCA_905204365.1 uncultured Collinsella sp. | reverse complement strand
GCTGTGGCTCGGTCCCCGCAATCGAGGTCGCGAAGTATACGGCGGAACATGGCCTCGACGTTGCCCGCGCCCATTGCATGAAGACCGGTGGCTTCGTTGACCTTTTGGGTACGTCCGATGCCATCGAGGTGTGCGAGCGCGCCGCCGCGGGCGATGAGGCCGCGGCTCGCGCATGGGATGCGATGGTTTACCAAATCTGCAAGTGGATTGGCGTGATGGCGTGTGTGCTGAAGGGCGACGTCGACGGCATCTTGCTCGGAGGCGGCATGGTCCACAGCAAGGAGCTCGTTGCCTCGATTGAGGAATGCTGCTCTTGGATCGCCACCGTGTCGGCCTATCCCGGCGAGTTTGAGCTCGAGGCGATGGCGTCTGGCGCCTGCCGCGTGCTCGATGGTGTCGAGGAAGCGCTCGTGTACAGCGGAGAGCCCGTGTTCACCGGATTCAACGACTGATAGTGCTGTGTTTGGGGCGGCCGCTGGTGATGTCTGGCCGCTCCGACCCTTTTCTTTAGGCTCTGTTAGACCAGGATTGACATTCCGCCCCATCATCTCCTTGCGATTGCACAATGGTCGCCCCCTTGCCGGATCTGAATCCGGCAAGGGGGCGATGCGCCCGAGACCGGACGAGCTGCTCGCCTGGCCCTGCCGTTTCAGGCCGACCTGCCGGCTATCTCGCCGTCTCCCCGTCTGGCGCCGGCGTCTTGACCCTCATCTCGAACGGCATCCCGCCCTCCCGGACGAGCGCCCTGAGGAACGCGTTGACGGCGGTGGACATGGACAGGCCGAGCTCGTCCAGGATGGCCGTGGCCTCCTTCTTGACCTCCGGGTCGATGCGGATCGTCGTGGCCGGTATGTTCGACGGCATGGCCTCACCCCTCCTCGTGTATCGCGGTGCGACCATTCTACCGCCTCTATGCGGCGGGCGCGGCCCAGTAGTCCATGTAGGGCGGCTCCACGTTGAACATATCGCGGACGCGGCTCCTGCAGACGCCGTGCGCGAGCTGCCGCGCGACCGTGCGCTCGGCGGCGCCGGAATCGGCCGCCATGAAGGTTCGGCGCCACTTGAACCAGGCGAGGTAGGCATCGAGGTGCTTCGTCGACACGCCCTTGAACGGCTCCATGAAGGCGTCGAGGAGCGAATGGACGGTGTTGATCCGGTTGATGGTTCCCCCGGGGCGGTCCTTGGGGTCGTAGGCCGCGTGCGCGGCGACCTCGAGCTCGGCGAGGACGCCGACGTAGGCGGCCGCCCTGTCGGTCGCGACGACCGAGCCGGCCGCGATGCGGCCCCTCAGCGCGTCCATGGCGCGCTCCCTCGAAAGGGCGCCCCGCCCCGTGGCCTCGAGGAACGTCTCGTTCGAGTCGTTCACGCCGGTCATGACGCAGATCCGCTCGCGCGACAGCCCGCGCCTGTGCACCTGCTTGCCGCGGTGCCGGGAGGGGCGCGGCATCGTGAACGACCCCTTCGCGTGGTTGCCCTTGAACGACTCGGGGAAGTAGGTCTCGTCGAGCTCGCAGCCGCAGCCCCGCTCGACCCTGAACGAGGGGGAGTAGGCCGAGAGGCACTCGATCAGCCTGTGGCGCATGGTGTAGGCGGTCTTGAGGCAGACGCGGCAGCGCCTCGCGCACTCGCGCAGGGGCAGCATGAGCACGAAGCACTCGGCGTAGGCCATCCAGGTCTCCTTCGGGAGCCTGCTCGTCCCCAGGATGCGCTCGCTGCCCATGCCGAAGGTCCTGCCGCAGCCCCGGCAGAGGTAGCGCTGCTCGCCGTTCTTCGATTTGCCCTTCTTCACGACCGCGACGGACCCGCAGCGCGGGCAGCGTTCGATTTCGTAGGCGGAGCCGGCCGCGTCGTCGAACGCCGCCGCGCGGATCACGTCCCTGACGGACTCGATCGCGCGGCGGCGCTCGGTCTTGCTCAGCTTCGCCATGTTCCGCTTGAAGGTGATTACCAAGTCTTCGGCGTTCATGCTGCCCCCATCGCCGCGCGTCTACAGGGCTAACGATATGGCACCGTGGGGACACATGTATGTCAATCCTGGTCTAACAGAGCCTAACGAAAACAAGGGCATTCACCCCACGGGGGTATCGTCGCGCGTGTGGATTGCGCTGGTCGCTCTGTGCGTCGCCAATGTCGTAGCGCACCTCATGGTGATGCCGAGCTTGCCTGCGCAGATTCCCACGCACTGGGGCGCGAACGGCGCCGTCGACGGTTGGGGTCCTAGCTGGATGGCCTCCGCGCTCGGCGTGCTGCCTCTGGCGCTTCTCGCAATGTTCTGCGTGGTGCCGCGCATCGACCCCAAAGGTGAGGCATATCGAACCTCGGGCAAGTTCTACCAGGGCTTCGTAATCGTCTTCACCTTGTTCATGTGCGCCATAAGCTGGCTGGGAGAGCTTACGGTCTGGGGCGTAGTGCCGGCGGTCGGTTCGGTTAACGTGCTGATTTCCGGTGTTGTCGGTTTGCTGTTCATCGGCGTAGGCAACTATTTGCCGCGTGTGAAGCAGAACTATACGCTCGGTATCAAGACACCTTGGGCGCTTGCCGATCCCGAGAACTGGCGCCGTACGCAGCGTTTTGGCGGCGCCTGCTTTATGGTACTGGGTATTGGCCTGATTGTGATGGGCGTGGCAGGCAGCGTGCTTTCGAGTGAAGTCGTCGCCGCAGTGATTGCGGTTCTGGCGTTTGGTTCGGTTGGAGCCGTCTACGTCTACTCGTATCTGTTGTGGCGCAAATCGCAGCGAGCCGCTCGTTAAGGTTGCGGAAAACTAGCGTACGCAGTTCATAGTATGTTCCGGGGGACTTTTCCCAGGTAGTATTAGGGGGTGTGGGCAACCATGCCCCTTTTTCGTTACGTTTCAGAGCTGGTTCCCTCATTTCGTTTCCACTAAAGCGAATCAAGAATAGGGAAACAGCAGGTAGAAAGGATAGAACAGACATATGGCGGAGTTTATCTACCAGATGTATCAGGCTCGCAAGGCCCATGGCGACAAGGTAATCCTTGACGACGTGACTCTGAGCTTCTACCCCGGTGCCAAGATCGGCGTCGTGGGTCCCAACGGCATGGGCAAGTCGACCCTGCTCAAGATCATGGCCGGCATCGAGGAGGTCTCCAACGGCGATGCCAGGCTCACCCCCGGCTACACCGTGGGCATCCTGCAGCAGGAGCCGCCGCTCGACGATGACAAGACCGTTATCGAGAACGTGCGCATGGCGTTTGGCGATATGATCGCCAAGGTCGATCGCTTCAATAAGATCGGCGAGGAGATGTGCGACCCGGATTGCGACATGGACGCTCTCATGGCTGAGATGGGAAAGCTCCAGGACGAGATCGACGCCGCCGACGGCTGGGATATCGATTCCAAGCTCGGCCAGGCCATGGACGCCCTGCAGCTGCCCGATTCCGACATGCCGGTCAACGTGCTTTCCGGCGGCGAGCGCCGCCGCGTGGCCCTGTGCAAGCTGCTGCTCGAGGCTCCCGACCTGCTGCTGCTCGACGAGCCCACGAACCACCTGGACGCCGAGTCGATCCTGTGGCTCGAGCACTTCCTGCACAACTACCAGGGCGCGGTGCTTGCCGTCACACACGATCGCTACTTCCTGGATAACGTTGCCGAGTGGATCTGCGAGGTCGACCGCGGTCACCTTTATCCCTACAAGGGCAACTACTCCACGTATCTGGAGACCAAGGCCGCCCGTATCGAGGCGCAGGGCAACCGCGACGCCAAGCTCGCCAAGCGCATGGAGGCCGAGCTCGAGTGGGTGCGCAGCTCGCCCAAGGCCCGTCAGGCCAAGAACAAGGCCCGTCTGGCTCGCTATGAGGAGATGGAGGCCGAGGCCCGCGCAAGCCAGAAGCTCGACTGGACCGACATCCGCATTCCCGTTGGACCGCGTCTGGGCAACAAGGTTCTCGAGGCCCATCACCTGCACAAGGAATTCGACGGTCGCGTGCTCATCGACGATCTATCGTTCACCCTGCCGCGCAACGGCATTGTGGGCGTCATCGGCCCCAACGGTGTGGGCAAGACTACGCTCTTCAAGACCATCGTGGGCCTGGAGCCGCTGACTTCGGGCGAGCTCGAGGTGGGCGAGACCGTCAAGATCTCCTATGTCGATCAGAACCGTTCTGGCATCGACCCCGATAAGAACCTGTGGGAGGTCGTCTCGGACGGCCTGGACCACATGATGGTCGGCGAGACCGAGGTTCCGAGCCGCGCGTACGTGGCGAGCTTTGGCTTTAAGGGGCAGGACCAGCAGAAGCGTGCCGGCGTACTCTCCGGTGGTGAGCGCAATCGTCTGAACCTGGCGCTCACGCGCAAGCAGGGCGGCAACCTGCTGCTCCTCGACGAGCCCACGAACGATCTCGACGTCGAGACGCTGTCCTCGCTCGAAGCGGCGCTGCTCGAGTTCCCGGGCTGCTCGGTGGTCATTAGCCACGACCGTATGTTCCTGGACCGCGTCGCCACGCACATTCTGGCGTGGGAGGGCACCGACGAGAATCCGGGCAACTGGTATTGGTTCGAGGGCAACTTCGAGGCCTATCAGGCCAACCGTATCGAGCGCCTGGGCGAGGATGCAGCCCAGCCGCATCGTATTCACCGTAAGCTGACGCGCGACTAGACCGTTACGCGGTTTTCCAGACCGCGTAACTGCTCGACGCTGCGCGGGTCGCAAGCACCCCATCTTGCCGTTCAAGCCGTCGCTCGCGTACCGAAGTACGCGTCGCTCCTCTTTCACGGTAACCTGGGGCACTTGCGGCCCGCTCGCTGTTGGTTACGCAACATCAACAAATAAAAACGGCTCAAATCCTGATTTGGATTTGAGCCGTTTGTCGTTACTGCTCGGGTTCTTCGACTTTATCGATGGCCCAGGTGGATCCGAGGCCACCGGTGGTGTTGCGGCGAATGCGCACGGTGACTTCGTGGCGCTCGCCGGCCTGCGTATAGTGCAGGGGGAAGCTTGCGCGGTTTCGCGCGGCCTCGATGGTACCGCGCTCGCGGGCGATCCAGTAGTACTCGCCGATGATGCCGAGCGTGTCGGCGCCGTAGGGGAGATAGGTCGACAGCTGGTGTAGCAACGGGCCGGGGCAGAAGACCTCGGTTGCGAAATCGATGGGGAAGTCCTCGGGGATGGTCGGTGCTGCGGGTGCGGGGGCCGGTGCCATCGCCGGTGCGGAGGCCTGCTCATTGACGGGCGTCACCTCGATGACGGGCGCGGGTTCGGTGCCGAGTACTGATTCGGTGTCCGCTTTCGGCATCGCCGCGGAATCTGCGGGCTCGACGATGGCGGGTGCGTCTGCGGTCGCGGTGTCGAGCCCGACTTGCGGAGCGCCCTGATTCTTGACGCTCGACTTTACCTCGATGGGCGTGGATGCCATGGTGGTGATGCCGGCGTTGGCGTTCTCGGGGTCATAGACGACCGTGAGTGAGATGGCGGGCTTCGACGTCTCGGGCTCCGGCGTCGACTCGGTAGCGTCTTGATCGTCGGACTGATCGTCCTCGGCCTCGTTGCCAAAGACATCGCTGTTTTGGAACGCAGGCGTCTCGGGTTGGTCAGCAGCTTCTTTGGTTGTCGACTTGGGCGCTTCATTGAGCTCCACAGTGGCTTCCTGCTCGGTTATGTCTGTGGGATCGGTCGTGTCGGCGATCTCGGTTGCGGCTTCTGCCGTTACCTCAATAGCGACTTCGATCTCTGTCTCGAGCTCGGGTTCCGGCGCGGCTTCAACCATGGTTTCTGGCTCGGTGCGCTTAACGTGTTTGGGACGCACGGCCTTGAGGTCCTTCTCACCGCGCTTTTTCTTTTTGTAGGACTGCTTAGCGCCCTTGGCTGCCTTGGGCTTGTCCTCGCCCTTGGCTGCCTTGGGCTTGTCCTCGCCCTTGGCAAGGGCGGCATCCCAAGCCTTGTTGGCGATGACGGTGGCATACAGGCGACCGCCCTTAAAGACGGTCAGCTTAATGCAGTCGTCGAGCTCCTCGAGCAGCTCGCGCGTGGACTCGAAGCCCAGGTCATAAGCGGTCATGTCGCCGGCGGCGAGCGCCTCCTCGACCTGTGTCATAAACGTTTGCTTGCCGCACCCAATCGCGTCGCGCAGCAGGCGATACAGATAGATGTGGTTGCCCAGCGAAAGCGTGGGCCTAACTATTGTCTTGCTCATGGCAAATCTCCTCTTTACACATGTAAAGCATCTTACCATCGCATGGCGTTCGCCATGGCGGCGCCCAAGGCAAACGGGCGCGAACCGCTTTCGATTCGCGCCCGTTGTACAGGTCGGTTATCTATGAGAGACAAATGTGCTTAGTTGCCCGATGCCGTGCCTTGGCTCGAGTTGTCAGATGCCGTGCCGGACGCAGTTCCGCTCGAGCTGTTCGAGCCGTTGGTGTTGCTGCTGTCTGCTGTGCCCGTTCCCGACGTGGTGTCACTCGTCTGGCCGCCCGTGCTCGGCTGCGAACCGTCAGTCGTTTGACTTGAGTCGGTCGTGCCGGACGGCGTGCTACTGTTGGCCGTAGAGGAATCGGTGCCCTGCGATTGGTTTTGGGTGTTCGAGGACGAATCGGCAGAGGTGGAACTGTCTTGCGTGCCGTCCGCCTGTGTCTGCTGATCTTGCGACTGGGTGTTGCCATTTGCATCGCTCTCGGTCGTGCGCGACGAAAGGATTGGCTCGGGGCGCTCGCCCAGACCCTCACCGGCAGTGGTGATAAGGATGGCGCCAGCGCAGGCGATGACCGCGACGATGGCGATGGCGATCGAGAAGACGATGACCTTCTTTTGCGTCTGGCTGCGCTCTGCCGCCGCCTTGGCGCGCAGGCTGTTGGGGGCGACGCGCGCCGTGGTCGCGCGTCCCGCAACCTGGCGCATCTCCTGCGTGGTCGCGGCGCCACCTAGGTGCTCCTCGACATCGGGCTCAACGGGCTCGTAGGCGCCGGCAGGGTAGTCGACAGCGGCATGCGTGCCCTTGATTGCTTCGGCGCTGGCAGAGATAAAGTGGCGGTAGACCTGCGAGGACACAACGGTGATGACTGAGCTCACAGCGGCACCAATCACCGAGCCGGCAATGCCGATCTTTGAAGCAAGCGCCACGCTCGTGGCGGCAGCTGCGGCGCCGGCGATGATCTGGGGAATGGAAATGTCGTCGAACAGGCCCTTTTTGGGCGCGATGGCCATGGTCTGTCCGATGGAATGGTTCTCGTGCACGCCGTTGTTGAGCGATGCCGGCGTCATGACGCGCGTGCGCGGCGCGTCGGTGTACTTGGTTGTCATACGGGGTCCTCCCGGTGTAAATCTGCTTCGTTTCGTGTAGCCATCAGGGTACCCACCAGATGTGAATCGTACGTGACATTTAACAGATACCATCAACTCATCAATAGCTCACCAAGTTGGTGGGATGCGGTTACACCCGACGGTTGAACTACAATAGGGCTTGCTAATTGTTGTGAATGGCGTCTACGCACGGGAGCATTCTTATGAATCTTCACCTTTCTCAGTCTGATGGCTTTTTGCGTGTGGCGGCGGCGTCGCCGCGGATTCGCGTGGCCGATGTCGAGGGCAATGCCGAGGTTGCGCTGGCGGCTGTTCGCGAGGCTACCGAGCGCGGCGTTCGCGCGCTGGTGCTGCCCGAGCTTAACCTGACCGGCTATACCGCGGCCGACCTGTTCCATAACCGCACGCTGCTGCATGCCTGCGAAGCAGCGCTGGTGCACATACTCGATGAAACCCGTGAGCTGCCGATCGTCTTTACCGTTGGCTTGCCCGTTGCGGTGGCTGAAAACATCTACAACTGCGCGGCCGTGTGCTGTGCGGGCGAGCTTTTGGGCCTCACGGCCAAGAAGTATCTGCCCAACTATGGCGAGTTCTATGAGCGTCGCTGGTTTGCTCCGGCGCCTGCGGATCCCGTGTGGGTTGAATTTGCCGGTCAGGGTCCGGTTCTGCTGGGTTCGGGGCTTATCTACCGTTGCTGTGATGAGGGTGCCGAGGATATGGTGCTGGGCGTTGAGGTCTGTGAGGACCTGTGGGTGTCGGCGCCGCCTTCGACCGAGATGGCGCTTGCCGGTGTGACGGTGATTCTCAACCCGTCGGCTTCGGACGAAATCATCGGTAAGGCAGACTATCGCCGCAGCCTCATCTCTAACCAGAGCGCACGCCTGTACTGCGCCTATGCCTATGCGGACGCGAGCGAGGGCGAGTCCACGACCGACATGGTCTTTGCAGGCGAGAACCTCGTCTACGAAAACGGTTCGAAGCTCGCCGCGACCAAACTGCTTACCTGCGATATGGCCGTCGCCGATGTCGATCTTGACCGTCTGGTTGCCGAGCGCCGTCGCTCGACGACGTGGACGCGCGCGGACGATGCGCCGGAGGCCACGACCGTTGAGTTTTCGTTTGAGGGCGTGCTGGCCGAAGAACCTGTCCTGCGCGATGCCTGCGATATCGACCGCGTTTTCCCGCGCGCGCCCTTTGTGCCGGCCGACCACGGCGACTTGGCTGAGCGCTGCGAGACGATCCTCGATCTGCAGACTGCGGGCCTCAAGACCCGCCTTGCCCACACGGGTACCAAGGCTGCGGTTATCGGCCTTTCGGGCGGCTTGGACTCCACGCTAGCGCTGCTTGTGACCGTGCGTGCCTTCGATGCGCTGGGGCTGCCGCGCGCGGGTATCACAGCCGTGTCCATGCCCGGCTTCGGCACGACGCATCGCACCAAGTCGAATGCCGAGTCGCTCGCTCGCGACCTAGGTGTGAGCTTCCGCGAGGTTTCGATCCACGCGGCTGTGGAGCAGCACTTCAAGGACATTGAGCATGATCCGGCCGTGCAGGACGTGACCTACGAGAACAGCCAGGCGCGCGAGCGTACGCAGATTCTGATGGATCTGGCCAACCAGGCTGGCGGTTTTGTCATTGGCACGGGCGACCTGTCGGAGCTGGCGCTCGGCTGGGCTACCTATAACGGCGACCACATGAGCATGTACGCCGTCAACGCGAGCGTGCCCAAGACGCTCGTGCGTCACTTGGTGCGCTATGCCGCCGATGTCTTTGGCGGGCGTATCGCCGAGGTTTTGCTCGATATTCTCGATACGCCGGTGTCCCCCGAGCTTCTGCCGCCCACGGGTGACGGCGAGATTGCGCAGAAGACTGAGGATTTGGTGGGCCCGTACGAGTTGCACGACTACTTCCTCTACTACCTGCTGCGTTTTGGCTTTGAGCCGGGCAAGATCTACCGCATGGCGCTCAAGAGCTTCGAGGGCGTCTACGACGTCAAGACCGTCCACACGTGGTTGCGTACGTTCTATCGTCGCTTCTTTGCCCAGCAGTTTAAGCGCAGCTGCCTGCCCGATGGTCCCAAGGTGGGTTCGGTGACGCTCAGCCCGCGCGGCGATTGGCGTATGCCGAGTGACGCCAGCTCGCGTCTGTGGCTTGCGCAGATCGACGCGCTCAATCCAATTGACTAAGGTTGGCTAAATTGAACCAATACGGGGGTTGCAAGCGTTACACTTTTGAAATCTGATGGCCCGTATCGCGCGGCGCTCTTGTCGGAGCGCCGCGTTTTTCATATCGAAAGGTGGCACCATGCAGGCATCGCAGCGTCTCGACCGCTTTGGCGCGGAGGTCTTCGCTTCGCTCAACAACAAGCTTCTCGCGCTGAAGGCTCAGGGCAAGACCATTTACAACATGAGCGTGGGCACGCCCGACTTTAAGCCGTACGACCACGTGGTCGAGGCGCTCACGCAGGCAGCCCAAGATCCCGAGATGTGGAAGTACGCCCTGCGCGACCTGCCTGAGCTTAAGCAAGCCGTGTGCGATTACTACGAGCGTCGCTTTGGCGTTTCGGGCATTACGCCGTCCATGGTGCAGTCGTGCAACGGCACGCAGGAGGGCGTAGGCCATTTGGGTCTGGCCCTGCTCGACCCGGGTGACACCATCTTGGTGCCCGATCCGTGCTACCCGGTCTTTGAGGCGGGTGCGAAGATCGCCGATGCCAAGCTCGAGTACTATCCGCTGGTTGCCGAGCACAATTACCTGCCCTATGTGGCGGGCATCGATCCCGAGGTGGCCGATCGTGCCAAGTATATGATCGTGTCGCTGCCTGCGAACCCGGTCGGCTCGGTGGGCACACCCGAGGTCTACGAGGAGATTATCGCCTTTGCCCGCGAACATGATCTGTTGATCGTCCATGACAACGCGTACTCCGACATCGTGTTCGACGGCGAGCCCGGCGGCAGCTTCTTGCAGTATCCCGGTGCGCTTGAGGTGGGCGTGGAGTTCTTCTCGCTTTCCAAGTCGTTTAACGTCACCGGTGCCCGCATCGGCTTTTTGGTCGGCCGCGAGGACGTGGTCTCTGCCTTTGCCAAGCTGCGCGGCCAGATCGACTTCGGTATGTTCTTCCCGATTCAGAAGGCCGCCATCGCATGCCTGAACGGTCCGCGCGATGAGGTCGAGGCGCAGCGTCTGAAGTTCCAGGAGCGCCGCGATGCCCTGTGCGTCGGTCTTGTGGGCCTTGGCTGGGAGCGTCCCATCGCGCATGGCTCTATGTTTGTGTGGGCCATGCTTCCCGGTGGGCGCACCGATTCCATGGCGTTTTGCGAGGAGCTTATGGAGAAGGCCGGCGTTGTGGTGACGCCGGGCGCGAGCTTTGGCCCTTCGGGCGAGGGGCACGTGCGCATGGCACTGGTCCTGCCGCCCGATCAGATCGCTTTGGCTGTCGAGGCCATTCGCGAGGCGGGCCTGTATTAGAAAGCTATCTCGGCTCGTCAATAGCTCGAAACCGATTTCGTGCAGTTATTTTACGAATTCTGCAAACAATTTCGGTAAACGGTCGATTTTTGGCTGCGAATAGGAGCATAATCAAAGTCCCGATTGGATGTATTGGGATTACGGCAAGCCGCTCGGGTCGTTCCCGGGCGGCTTGTTTGTGGAGAGAGATGGGAGTTTCTAATGGTTAACGAGAAGAAGGTCGCTATTGTCGGCTGCGGTTTCGTCGGTTCGTCTTCGGCGTTCGCGCTGATGCAGAGCGGTCTGTTCTCCGAGATGGTCCTCATCGACGTGGACAAGAACCGCGCCGAGGGTGAGGCTCTGGATATCGCGCACGGCATGACGTTTGCCGAGCCGATGAAGATTTACGCCGGCGATTATTCCGATGTCGCCGACGCCGCCATGATCGTCGTCACCGCTGGCGCTGCCCAGAAGCCCGGCGAGACCCGCCTGGACCTGGTCAACAAGAACGTCAACATCTTTAAGTCCATTATCCCCGAGATTAAGAAGTCTGGCTTCGACGGCATTCTGCTAATCGTCTCCAACCCGGTCGATGTTCTGACCTACGCCGCCATCAGGATGTCCGGCCTGCCCGAGGGCCATGTCATCGGCTCCGGCACCGTGCTCGACACTGGCCGTCTGCAGCAGATGCTCGGCGCTCACGTCGAGGTCGATCCGCGCGACGTCCAGGCCTATGTCATGGGTGAGCACGGCGACTCCGAGTTTGTCGCTTGGTCCAGCGCCCAGGTTGCCGGCGTGCCGCTGAACACCTTCTGCGAGCTTCACGGCCACCTGGAGCATGAGGCTGCCGAGAAGCGCATCGCCGAGGACGTCAAGAACTCCGCCTACACCATCATCGAGAAGAAGCACGCCACCTACTACGGCGTCGCCATGGCCGTTAAGCGCATCTGCACTGCCGTCATGCGCGATGAGCAGACCGTTCTGCCCGTCTCCTCGCTTATGGTGGGCGAGTACGGCCTGTCCGATCTGGCCATCTCCATGCCGACCGTCGTTGGCCGCGACGGCGTTGTCTGCCGCGTCCCCGTGCCGCTGAACGATGACGAGCAGCATGAGCTCACCGCCTCCGCAAAGGCTCTCAAGGACATCATCGACAGCGTCGACTTCTCCTGCTAAATTCGGCTCTTTTGGGCAACAGGCTACAATGAAAGGCGTCCGGGCCACACGGTCCGGGCGCCTTTTTGGTGCGAGGGGGTCAGGTTACTTTGCACCACCCCAATGCGCCATAGTTGATGGGAGGGCCATGTCGGATTCGCCTAATTATTTGACCTATGCCCAGACGGCGTTTGATCCGTTTGAGGAACGGCCGTTCTGCGCGGTGGATAGCCTGGTCTTTGCGTGGTTGTCCTATTTGCGTTTGCCGGGTGATATGGCGGAGCTGACGAACTGGCAGGGCCTAGACGTACGCGAGCTGCTGCGCGCCGAGTGCTACCAAGACATGATTGGCGACCTGTGGGATCCGGAGGGGAGCCGTGCCCTGTTGGAGGCTGTGGCAGCAAGCCCTCGCTACCGTGGCGTTCGTGTTTGCGGCTATCGTAGCGTGAGTGATGCCGAGACAACGGAGCAGTTTGCGGCCATGACGTTCCGATTTCCGGCGGGGTTTATCTATCTTTCCTTCCGGGGGACCGACAGCACGATTGTGGGCTGGAAAGAGGACTTTAACATGGCGTTCCGGTGTCCTGTGCCGGCCCAGGAATCCGCGGCGCGTTATGTAGACGAGGCGGCGGATGCGATTGACGGGCCGCTTTTGTGCGGAGGTCATTCCAAGGGTGGAAACCTTGCGGTGTACGGTGCGGCGATGTGCCCCGATGTCGCCCGTGAGCGAATCGAACGGGCGTATTCCCATGATGGTCCGGGCTTCGTCGAGGAGTTTCTGAGCGGCAACGCCTTCGCCGACCTATCCGGTCGAATCGACAAGACGCTACCTCGGTCGTCGATCTTTGGCATGATGTTCGAGACGCAGGAGGACTATGCCATCGTTGAGAGCACCGAGTTCAGTCTGCTTCAGCATAATCCCTTTAGCTGGGTGGTTGATGGTCGCGACTTCGTGTACTGTGAGCGCCTGTCCGCCGGTGCTCGATACGTTGATGGCTCCATTCGCGAGATGCTGCTTGCGGTGTCGCCTAGCGAGCGCGAGCGTTTTGTAGATGCGTTGTTCTCCGTGCTTGAGGCTACGGGTGCTGAGCGGTTTGCGGATATCGCTGGGAATCTGCGCGAGAGCCTGCCCGTGATGCTCCAGGCTGCGCAAGGCTTTGACAAGGATACGCGACGCTTTGTCTCGCAGACTATCGTTGCGATTCTTAAGTGTGCGCTTCTGCCCAAACGTCCCCAGATCGACATGCCCGCTGCCGGCAAGAGCTTGGCAGAACAGCTCGAGGCTTGGCAGTCCGAGCTCCTGCGCTAACCATTGGTGCAAAGCAACCTGTCCCCGATGCACCAATCTTCGATGCGCCTGGGGCGGGATCGACCGCTATACTGGTTCGTGCCGAAATCGATCTAGAACGGAATGCCGTATATGAAAATCAATCACGCGATTCTGCATATCCTGGACTTTGACTCTGCCGTCAACGTCATGAGCCAGCGCGAGCTCGATATCGAGAGTCGTACCGTGCGCAACTTCGTGACCACACATCTGCGCCGCGCGCGTACCTCGGCCGACAACAAACGCGCCACGTTTGCCGAGAACTCTGCGTTTGGTGGTGAGCTCAAGGGCTATTTCTTTGGCGAGCGCGAGTTCGTGGACCTGTCGCAGCAGATTGCGGAGTTTATCTCCTCCGAGCTCACCAAAGCCGAGAAAGCCGAGTCCACCGACGTGCTCGTGGCCGATTTTGACGACGATGAGGATGCCCGCTGGTTTGCCGTGATGCTGCTGGGCTCCAAGCAGGCTTTTATGCACGAAGTGGGTCGCGAGGAGGGGGAGGTGCGCAACGACATCGCGCGCCACTACGCCATTCTGCCGAACCCCTCGCAAAAGGTGCCGAGCTATGCCATCGTGCGCGCGAGCACCATGGAGATCGGCTATGTGGACAAGAAACGCAAGATTGCCGGCGAGGACCGTATGCTTATTCCCGATGGCCTGCTGCAGTGCGACACGGGCGTATCGGGCAAGGAGGTCATCGACACCGTGACGCGTGTGGTCGAGGAAGTCGCCGAGGAGCACGGTGCCAACACGGCCGTGGCGCTCGCCAAGGTTAAGGCCGCTGTGGCCGAGAAGGTCGAGGATGACGAGGAACTGCCCCCTTGGGATATCGTCGATGAGGTCTTTGAGGACGAGCCGGTTATCAAGGAGAGCGTGCGCGCGGCACTGACCGAGGAGAAGGTGCCTGAGCGTGTGCCCGTGGAGCGCAAGCAGGTCGAACGCGCGGCGGTGCGCAACCACAAGATCCGTACCGACACGGGCATCGAGATCAGCTTCCCGGCCGAGATGGGTTCGAACTCTGAGTACATCGAGTTTGTCAACGAGCCCAACGGCCTCATCTCCATCGAGCTAAAAAACATCGGGTCAATTGAGAATCGATAGGGCTTTTTTCTTTCGAATAAAAGTCTGGATTATATTTTGAAGTATACTTTGAAATATAATCGAGATTATTTTTTGGAGGTCAAAATGTCCCCACTTGTTCTGGAAAAACCGGTGTTTACAAAAGACCAGGTTGTTTCGGCTACCGAAGCAAGCAAGTCTTTATCTGCCATTCGTAAACGCGCAAAACGCGCACCACAGTTCATTGCCGATCATAACGATATCGATACCGTGATTATCGACTATGCCGCCTATGAGGAAATGTACGGTGCGCTGCAGTATCTGCACGAACTTGAGATAAATCGCATCGCTGCGGATCGAGTCAAGCATGGTCCGCATGAATTTGTTCCGTTTGAGGACGCCCTAACTACCGAGGAGCTCGCGGAGTTTGAATCGATGGATCCGGACGCGATCCCCGATGAGGATCTTTTCGAATGAGTGGGCATTTTGTCGTCGGCTTTTTGAATCGAGACGTCGAGAAGGAATATCAAAAACTAGATGGATCTCAGCGAAGACTCGTCCGTATTGCAGTCGCGAAATTAAAGACGCGCGCTGATGAAATTGGAACGCCGCTTCACGGTGAGCTCGCCGGCTGCAAAAAGATCAAATGGCGGAATGCAGGGCTCCGAATGGTTTTTCGAATCCGGGAGGACGGAACGGTTGAGATTGCCGAGATCGTGGCAATAGGGCGGCGCGACCGTTCCGAGGTCTATAAGACGGCCGCAGGGCGCCTGTCAAAGCGACCCGCCATGGTTGAATACGACGGAACCCTGAGATGATGAAGGCCGAAGCCTCGGACGAGGGCTTCGGCCTTTTTACTTGGGGCTTAATCACGCTACTGGTTTAGCATACGTCAGCGAAAACGCCCCAGAGCGAGCAAGGTGACGTGAAAGAGGAGGGCATTGACCTTTTGGTCATGCCCGACGATTGAACGTCAGATTGCCGCTCTGGGGCGTTTGCAGCGTCGACCTGTTACGCGGTTTGTCAAAACCGCGTAACTATTAGAGCTGGCGCAGGCCTTCCTCGAGACCGGTCTTGCTGTTGGTCTTCTCGTCGCGCATCTTGATGACGCGGGCGGGGACACCGGCCACGACGGCGCCGGCGGGGACGTCCTCGACGCACACGGCACCGGCGGCAACGACAGCGCCCTTGCCCACGCGCACGCCCTCCAGGACCACGGCGTTGGCGCCGATCATGACATCGTCCTCGATGATGACGGGCGTGGCGCTGGCGGGCTCAACGACGCCTGCCAGTACGGTGCCGGCGCCGATGTGGCAGTTCTTGCCCACGGTGGCGCGACCGCCCAGCACGGCGCCCATATCGATCATGGAACCCTCGCCGATAACGGAGCCGATGTTGATGATGGCGCCCATCATGATGACGGCGCGATCGCCGATCTCGACGCGGTCACGGATGATCGCGCCCGGCTCGATGCGGGCGTTGATGCCCTTAAGGTCGAGCATGGGCACGGCGGAGTTGCGGCAATCGTTCTCCACGTCGTAGTAATCGATGGAATCGGCGTTGGCGTCCAGGATGGCCTTAAGCTCATCCCAGTCGCCAAAGACGGTCTTGCCGCGACGACCGCCGTAGACATGTGCGTCGCCCCAAGCAACCTTCATGCCCGGCTTCTCGCGCACGTACAACTTGACGGGCGTCTTTTTGGGCGCGGTGGCGATGTAGTTGATAATCTCCTGTGCATCCATCTCGGCTGCGTTACTCATTTGCTATCTCTCCTTTGGGCGGATTCGGTTGATACCTGGTTAGGCAAACATGACCTGGTCGAACGTATAGAAGCCGGGTTCGCGGGTGACGAGCTTCTGGGCGGCGGCCAGGGCGCCGTTGACGAAGATCTGACGGCTCGTGGAGCGGTGGGTGAGCGTGACCTCCTCGTCCTGGCCAAAGAAACTCACTTCGTGGACGCCGGCGACAGTGCCACCGCGCAGCGAGTGCATGCCGATCTCCTTGGGATCGCGTGCGCCGCACATGCCCTCGCGTCCGTAGACGGGGTGGTAGCCTGTCTCGGGCTCGGCCTCGACTACGGCGTCGAGCAGCAGCTTGGCGGTACCGCTGGGGGCGTCGACCTTTTGGTTATGGTGCGTCTCGACGATTTCGCAGTCAAAGCCGGGCAACTCGCGCGTGGCCTGGGCCACTAGATGACGCAGGGCTGCGATGCCGATGGAGTAATTGCCCGAGTGCATAACGCGGGTGTTCTGGCCCAGCTCACGCAGGCGGTCCATCTGCTCGGGGGTGTAGCCTGTGGTGCCTGAGACCAATGCCGCGCCCGTGCGCTCGACATAGGCGACGACGGCATCGAAGGTCACGACGTTCGAGAAGTCGATAATCACATCGGCAGCCGGTGCGTTCTCGAGCTTGCTCAAATCGAAGCCAATCTGGGCCACGATATCAAAAATGGGTTGACCGGCGGCGTCGACAACGCCCTCGGCGGTGGTGCGGATGAGCGAGCCCATGCGGCCCGTTCCCATAATGACGGTCTTAATCAAGCAGACCAGCCCCCTTCAGAGCATCGGTAAGTGCAGAGCGCGTGTCGTCTGCCATGGGGCACAGCGGCATGCGGTAGTTTGCCTCGATCATCCACATCTGGGCGAGCGCCTCTATGAAGGGGATGGGGTTGACCTAACTAAAGAGGGCATTGATGAGCGGCAGGCCGGCAATCTGTATATCGCGGGCGCGCGCTACGTCGCCGTCCAGATAAGCGCGGCACATGTCATGTACGAGCTGCGGCTGCACATCGGCCCACACGCTGATGGTGCCCGAAGCACCCAGGCTCATGAGCGGTACGGTAAGCGCGTCCTCGCCCGAGTACATGCGGAAGTCGTCTGACAGCAGGTGGGCGATCTTGGCCGCGTAGGCGACGTTGCCCGAGGCTTCCTTAATACCCATGATGTTGGGGTGCGCGGCCAGGCGCTCTACGTTGCGCTCGCTGATACCGCAGCCGCAGCGGCCGGGGATGTTGTACAGGATGCAGGGGATGTCCACGGCATCGGCGACGGTCTTAAAGTGCTGATAGATACCCTCTTCGTTGGACTTGTTGTAGTAGGGGGTAATGAGCAGCAGGCCGTCGGCTCCCAAGCCCTGGTAAGTAAGCGACTTGGTGAGCATGGTCTGCGTGGAGTTGGAGCCCGCGCCGGCAATGACGGGGACGCGTCCTGCAACATGCTTGACCACGGCGGCGACGACGGAGTTGTCCTCGTCGTCGGTCATCGTGGCGCTCTCGCCGGTGGTGCCCAGGGTGAGGATGGCGTCGGTGCCGTTTTGCAGGTGGAAATCGATAAGGCGCTCGAGTGCGTCAAAGTCGACACTGCCATCCTTTTTAAACGGCGTGACGAGGGCGACGATTGAGCCCTCGAGATTGCGGATGTCCATGTTCTTCTCCTTCGCGTCCGCGATCTGGATGCGTTTGTTCCATTGGGCGGCGACTGCCAGGCGCTCGTCTTGGGCGCGACGGCGGGCACTTTCGGCGCGCGACTTGGCCAGCAGCTCTCGGCCGCTCGGCAGCACGTCGAGCGTGGCAAAGTAATCGCCCGGGCGCTCGGCGCGGCGGATGAGGTCGGCTGAGCCATCGGGGCGCAACAGGACCTCGGCGGAGCGCAGGCGTCCATTGTAGTTGTAGCCCATGGAGTAGCCATGCGCGCCGGTATCGTGGATCACAAGCAGGTCGCCCATGTCGATATGCGGCAGCTCGCGATCGATGGCGAACTTGTCGTTGTTCTCGCACAGATTGCCCGTGATGTCGTAGGTGTCCGTGACGGGCGCTGTGGTCTTGTCGTCGCCACCCGGCTGGCCCATCACCGTAATGTGGTGGTAGGCGCCATACATGGCAGGACGAATCAGATCGACGGCGCTTGCGTCGACACCGATATAGTCCTTGTAGATCTGCTTTTCGTGGATAGCCTTGGTGACCAGGCAGCCGTAGGGCCCCATCATAAAGCGGCCCATCTCGGTGCAGATGGCCACATCGCCCATACCGGCGGGAACCAGGATTTCGTCGTAGGCCGCGTGCACCCCCTCGCCGATGGCGTGAATGTCGTTGGCCTGCTGCTCGGGCAGATAGGGGATGC
>CAJKZO010000025.1:0-18408 GCA_905204365.1 uncultured Collinsella sp. | reverse complement strand
CCGTTGACCGACCTGGGCCGCAAACAAGCGGGAATGGCAGCCGCATGGCTCAAGGGCCACGACGTTGTCCCCGACAAAGTGGTCTCTTCGCCCTTAGGCCGAGCCATGGACACAGCTCAGCTCGTCGCAACCGAACTCCTTGGCCCGGACGCAGCAGTCGAGCCCTGCGAAGGCATCATCGAGCGCTGCTACGGCTCCTTTGAAGGGGGCCCGCACGACGCACTGCCTACCGACGTCTGGGATCCGGGCGAGGACTTAATCCCCTTCGGAGGGGAGGGAAGTCAGGCGCTGCAAGAGCGTATGGTAAGCACGCTCGCTAATCTCATGAGCGCCGATGATGTTGAAACCGTCCTGGCAGTAAGCCACGGCAGCGCCAGCCGCCAATTCATCAAAGCCGCCGCCCCAGAGGGCTTCGAACTCCCAGCAAAGCTCCCCAACTGCGCCATCATGATCTTTGATTTTGAGGATTCGCAAGAAGAATGCGACACGTCCCAATGTAAGTTCACCTTGCAGCAGATCATCGATCCTCAACAAAGTCTTTAGCCTGAGCGAGCAGAGTTAAGCAGGCATCAACGTGTCGTCTCCCGAGCTTTGGCTTGACACGCTGAACATCTACAAGGATAACCTTGAGGCCGTCGAGGCGTTCCTGGCCGACGCCCGCGCCATGGGCGACGGTCGCCTCAATGTGGTGCTCACCGGTGCCGGCACCTCCGATTACGTGGGTGAGGTTGTCGTCCTCAACCCCGACCTATCCCTCGTCGAGACCTATCTCGGTGGCGAGAGCGTCTACACTGAGAAGTAGCTGCTGACCTATTTGCGATTTGATGCGAATAATGAGACCCCGATTCGGCTTTATCGAATCGGGGTCTTTGCTGTGGTGTCCAGCTAAATCAAAACAGGCCTATTCTGCGACGATGATGCGAGTTGATTCGAGAACCATGGAACGCTGTTTGTCGTTGACATTTGCATCGGTGATGAGTGCGTCCATTTGATCGAGATTGAAGAAGCCGAAGAAGTCCATCTGTCCGATCTTGCTTGAATCGCAGACAAGGTAACGCTTGGCGGCGCGATCGCAAGCGAGCGCCTGTAAGCGTCCTTCCTCAAGGTTAGAACAGGAGATGGATTGGGCGAGTACGCCGTTGGTGCCGATAAAGCAAGTGTCGATACCGAGCGGGGCGAGAGCATCTTCGGCGATGGGCCCGACGAAAGAACCCGATCGTTTGCGATACTGTCCTCCCAGGGCCCAGATCTCCACATCGTTACGCGTCTGGAGCATGTTCAGCACGATGATGCTGTTTGTGATGACGCGCAGCCGCATGCGCGGCAGCGCACGGGCGATGAGAGCGCAAGTCGAACCGGGCCCGAGGAAGATGGTGTCGCGCTCTCTGATGAGGTTGACAGCGGTGCGTGCGATATGCTCTTTTTCAGGGGAGCGGATTGAGAGCTTTTCAAAAAACGGGACCTCTTCGGCAATGGGGGAGCCGCTTGAAAGTCGGATGCCACCGTACTCGCGGATGACGCCAGCGCGTCGCGAGAGCTCATCGAAGTCTCTTCGAGCGGTCATTTCAGATATACCAAAGATTGTTGCGGCTTGGGCAACAGTGACCATTCCGCGCTGAGCGCACAGCTCAAGTAGTTGTTCGTGACGTTCGGGTTTAAGCATGGCTTGCCAATTGGATTATGCGGTAATGACGGAGGTATAGGCGCGGAGGGCCTCGATGGTCCGGGGGTCTGCGTCCTCGTTAATGAATGCCGCGGTCATATCCTCCAGTGTGGTGAAAAGGCAGAAGTCGCGCCTTCCGACTTTTTCAGCATCTACAACAAGATAACGCTCCTGAGCTCGAGAAAGAGCGTCTGAGAGGACCATGGCTGCATCGGGACGAGAGCCAAAGACCTCGTTTCCAAAAATACCGGTTGCCGAGACGTAGGCCTTGGGAGCGGATAGACCGTAGGGGCCGCGGCCGTTGTATGGCATGGTGAAAACTCGCGTGTCGTGACGCATCATGCCACCAACAAAGAATAGATCTATATGTGGATCGTCGGCTAGCAGGTTCAGCACGGGAAGACTGTTGGTGACGACGCGTATGTCCTCCTGGGGCAAATACGAACACATGAGCTCGAGAGTGGAGCCTCCACCGAGAAAGATCGTATCGCCGGCTGAGACGGTTTGGGCGGCGGCTATAGCAGCGGCACGTTTCTGATCAACTTGAAAACGACGTTTCTCCTCATGCGGGGTCAAACGTGAAAGGGCTGTTCCGTGGGCGGAGTGTGGAAGCTGAGCCCCTCCGTGTACGCGCACAAGAAGGCCCTTGTCGGCAAGCTCGGCCAGGTCACGCCTGATGGTCATATCCGAAACAGATAGGGTATTAGATATCTCGTTTACCGATACCGAATGATGTTGATCGAGCAAGTCGAGAATGGCCTGCTGGCGTTCGGATTTCATGAGTGCCGACTCCCTCATCGAGCGTTTGTTCTTATTTCAATGTAAACGAACAACATAAATAAACGCAAATCGTTCACGAAGGCACATTACCTTTCACCGGTCAAAACATAACGCTCACGGAAAAAACCATCAAATAGGAGGTAAATAGAGCTCATTCCAAAAATCATCTCTTGACCAATAAACAAATATAGACGAACATAAACGAACATAAACGAACAGAACGAACAGAACGAACAGAATGAAGAGAATGAAGAGAATTAATAAGTATGAAAGGACAGAAGATGCGTATCGGTGTCATCCTTGCAAGTCACGGAGAGTTCGCTCAGGCCGCCCTCGGCGCCGTCGAGATGATTGCGGGCAAGCAGCCTGATGTCATCGCTCTTGGTCTCACCGCCGAGAAGAGCTTGGAGTCTTTCGAGTCCGAGATGCGCGAGGCTTACGAGACCCTCAGCGCCGAGTGCGAACTCGTCGTCACCCTATGCGACATCTACGGCGGCACCCCATTCAACGTGACTACCCGCTGCCTGCTCAACGGCATGAACATGGTTGCCTACACTGGCCTGTCCATGCCCGTTTCGGTCGAGCTCCTGCTCACCCGCGATGGCCTCGATTCCGCCGACGCGGTCCGTGCCCAGCTCACTGCCGCTCACGCCGGGGCCCAGCAGGAGATCAAGGCTCCCGCTCCGGCCGTGGAGGCAGACGAGGACGATTTGGACCTCTAGGCTCGTTAGCCCGTCGATTCGAGTGGCGCTCACCCGTATCCCCCGAGTGGGCGCCTCGATCGAGCAGAGCATTCGTAAACGGTACTGAAGGAACGTGCAAACGAAAAGGAGAACATCATGGCACTCAAACTCGTCGACATCGATGACCGCCTGATCCACGGCCAGGTCGCCACCACTTGGATTCCCGACTTCGGCATCGAATCGGCAATCATTGTCTCGGATAAGGTCGCCAACGACCCCGTCCAGAAGTCCGTCGCCGGCCTCGCCGCCCCCGACATCAAGGTCTCCGTCTTCGGTGTCGAGAAGTTCATTGAGGTCCTCAAGAAGACCGAGCTCAAGAAGGCCACGATGGTGCTCTTCACCAACCCCATCGACGCCCTCAAGCTGCACGAGAACGGCTTGCCGTTCGACTACCTGAACGTCTCCGGCATGCGCTTCAACGAGCAGCGTCATCGCCTGCACAAGAACATGTCCGTCACCGCCGAGGAAAAGGCCGCCTTCGAGGAGCTCATTGGCCTCGGCGTCGACTGCTGGATGCAGACCACCACGCGCGATTCCAAGGAGCCCGTGTCCGAGCTCCTCAAGAACTACTAAGTAAGTAACCATCTCCGGGCATGTGAACCCGGGGCGTGCCCATCGGAGGGAATGATGGGCGAATAGGGAAGGAGAGGCTTATGCTTCAGGCACTTCTGCTCGCCATCTGGGCGGGTCTGTGCACTTGGGACCAGTTCGGTCCCCACCTGGGCTTCCGCAAGCCCCTGCTGGCATCCGTCGGCGTCGGCATCATCCTCGGTGACATGACGACCGCCATCATGATCGGCGCGACCATGGAGCTCATGTGGCTCGGCGTCAACAACATCGGCGCTTATGTTCCGCCGGATGTCATCTCCGGCACCATCGTCGGTGCCGCCCTGGGCATCATGGGTTCCACCGACACCGCCAGCGCCATCGCCCTGGCAGTCGCCATCGGCATCCCCACCGCCACCTTGGTTCAGCAGCTGAACATCTTGGTCATGACCACTAACGTCTCGCTTGTCCACGGTGCCGACAAGGCCATCGAGTCCGGTAAGTTCAACGCCGTCAACAAGTTCTTCTGGACCGGCGCCCTGTGCTTCTTCCTGACCCGCGCCGTTCCCGTCTTCATCGCCACGGGCATCGGCTCCTTCGTGATCGAGGACATCATGGCCTTCCTGCAGAACCAGGTTCCGTGGGTCCTCACCGGCTTCTCCACCGCCGGTGGCATGATGCCCGCCGTCGGTCTGGCCATGCTCCTCACCATGATGATGAAGAAGAACATGTGGATCTTCCTGCTGCTCGGCTTTATCATGGCCGCCTTCCTCAACGTCCCGACCGTGGGCATCGCGCTCGCCGCTTGCGCCGCCGCCGGCGTGTGGGACGTCATTACCGAGGGCCAGAAGAATCAACCCGCCCCTGCCGCCGCCTCTGCCGCCGGCTCCGATGATGACGAGGAGTACGATCTCTAATGGGTAAGATCTCCAACTCCACCCTGAACAAGGTCCTGCTGCGCACCCAGGGTTGCCAATTCGCGCACAACTACGAGCGCATGCAGTCGCTGTCCCTGACCTACTGCTTTGCCCCTGTCCTCGAGGAGCTCTACAAGGACGCCCCCAAGGAGGAGCGCGTTAACGCCATGAAGCGCCACCTCGAGTACTTCAACACCCACCCGCTCGCGATCCCCTTCATCCTTGGCATCACCGCCGCCCTGGAGGAGACCACGGATGAGGATCAGAAGGACACCGTCGTCGGCATCAAGACCTCCCTCATGGGTCCCTTCGCCGGCCTTGGTGACTCCCTGCTGAACCTCACCTGGTTCCCGATCGCCGGCTCCATCGGCGCATCTATGTGCGTCGACAACGGCTCCATTGTGGGTCCGCTCGTGATGTTCTTGCTCATCAACCTGCTGTACTGGCCGCTGAAGTACTTCGGCCTGCACAAGGGTTACGAGATGGGCATGGAGCTCGTCGAGAAGGCGGGCGTCCAGGTCTTCGACCGTCTGGGCAACCTCGCCAACGTGCTGGGCGTCATGGTCACCGGCGGCCTGATCGCCACGACCGTTAAGCTCAAGCTTGCCGTGCAGTTCGCCTTCGGTGAGGGTGACCCGCTGGTGCTCCAGGACCAGCTCGATAAGGTGTTGCCCTTCCTGCTGCCTGTCGTTCTGACTTTCATCTGCTATCGCCTGCTCAAGAAGGGCCAGGGCAAGAACTCCGCCCAGATCATCATCGGTCTGATTGTGTTCTCCCTTGTGTTCGCCGCTATCGGTTTCTACTTCCCGGCGTTCAAGATCTTCGCCTAATCGCGAGCTTATCAAAAGGCAAATCGTTTGATGCCCGCGCCCCGCATGCCGGGCGCGGGCCTCGTTGTCTCATGTGCTCTCCATCGTGCGCGATCGGGGTGCGCTCCATTATGCCCATGTGCCTTTGGCGTATCGCCATCTGGCAAATCCAACTATCGAAAGGATGCCAATGAGAACCGTCCTCGTGCTCATGGATACTCTGCGTCGCGACGTCCTGTCGTGCTACAACCCCGCAACCGACGTCCAGACCCCCAATCTCGATGCCTTTGCCGAGCGTTCCTGCGTGTTCGACAACCACTGGATCGGCTCGGCTCCCTGCATGCCTGCCCGCCGCGACATCCTCACCGGTCGCTACAACTTCCTCGAGCGCCCCTGGGGCCCCATCGAGCCCTTCGATGTGACGCTGCCGGCCTGCCTGCGCGCGAACGGCAACTTCTGCCACATCACCACCGACCACTGCCACTACCTACGCACCGGTGGCGAGGGCTACCTCCAGGAGTTCAACACCTGGGATTACTACCGCGGCCAGGAGGGCGACCCGTGGGTCAGCCGCATCGATGAGCCGAATAACATGCCCGAGACCTTCTACGGGCGCGTGCGCGAGCAGTACCAGAAGAACCGTCAGCTCTGGCCCAACGAAGAGGACATGCCGAGCCCCAAGACCTTCCAGTCCGCCTGCGACTGGATCGACGGCAATGCTGGGGCCGACGACTTCTTCCTTATGGTTGAGGCCTTCGACCCGCACGAGCCCTTCGATGTGCCCGACAAGTACATGGAGATGTACGGCGGCACTGGCGAGCTCGACCGCGACTACTTCGAGATTCCTGAGTACAAGCGCGTCTCCGCCACCGACGTCAACAAGGGCGCGGAGGACTACCTGCAGCGCCGCTACAAGGCCCTCGTCACCATGACCGACCGCTGGTTTGGTAGGCTCATCGACAAGCTCGAGGAGCGCGGGATGCTGGACGATACCATGGTCATGGTCACCACCGACCACGGCTATTTCCTGGGCGAGCGCGACTACATGGGCAAAAACTACATGCACCTGTATAACGAGCTCGCGCATCTGCCGTTCATTGTGCACTTCCCGGGTAACGCCCGCGCCGGCGAGCATGCCCGCCAGCTCACTCAGGCAATCGACATCATGCCCACGGTGCTTGAGGCCCACGGCTGCGAGATTCCCGCAGATGTGTGCGGCACCTCCCTCGTGCCGCTCATGACGGATGCTGACGCGCCCACGCGTGGCTACGCCCTGTACGGCGTGCACGCCATGACCGTCAACGTCACCGACGGCCGCTACACCTACTTCCGCGCGCCGGTCGCTGGCAACCAGCCGTGCTTCGAGTACACCGCACTGCCGCACACCATCCGCAAAAAGATGGGTTCGGACTGCCCGGAGGAGATTGAGTGTGGCCGCTACTTCAAACGCACCAAGTACCCGCTGTTCAAGATCCCCTGTAAGAAGCCGGCCCAGATCGAGGGAGCCACGCCGCTCGCCGAGGTCGAGCAGACGATGCTGTTCGACCTTGAGAGTGACTACGGCCAGGTTAATAATCTCGCCGGCAAGGACGACCACGCCGAACAGCGCATGATTGACCTGCTGCTGCGCGGCCTGGAGGAGCATGAGTCCCCGGCCGAGCAAAAGGAGCGCCTGGGCTTGGCCTAAGATTCATGCGGTGATTGTGCGGGCCGGATGCGCCGCCTCGGGTAAGGAGGTGGTTTCCGGCCCGATGAGTGAGGGCTAGCCTGTGCGAAGGGGGGGTATGTGCCATGTGCGCGAAGCATATTGGCTTTTTGATAAAACCGGCATCGAGTGCTTGCAACATGCGGTGCAGGTACTGCTTTTACTGCGATGTCGCTGCTCATCGCGAGGAGCGGAGCGCCCGCGTCATGGGCGAAGACGTGGCAAGTGCCATCATCGACCGTGCACTCGCCGTGGCGAGTGATGCGCACATTTCTTTCGCCTTCCAGGGCGGCGAGCCCACCCTGGCCGGCCTTGACTTCTTCCATTCGTTCGTCGCGCGGGTGGAGGAGCGCCGTGAGAACCAGCGGGTGAGCTGGGCGTTGCAGACCAACGGCTACCTGATCGAAGAGGAATGGGCCGAGTTCTTCCGCGAGCACGGGTTCCTCATCGGAGTCTCGGTTGACGCTTATCGCGACCTGCACGATTCGATGCGTCCCGATGCGCACGGTGCCGCTACGTACGCGCGCGTCATGAGCGGCGTTCGCCTGCTGCGCGAGCGCGGCGTGGACGTCAACATACTCTCGGTCCTCACCTCGCAGATGGCGGCGCATCCACAGCGCGTCTTCTCCTTCATCAAGCAGGAGAAGATCACCCATATCCAGTTCATCCCGTGCCTGCCGGGCCTCGACGATGAGCGGGACACGTTCTCGCTCGACCCGCGTGCCTTCTCCTCGTTCTACCGCCGCTTGTTCGACTTGTGGTGGCGCGAGCTCGGTGCTGGGCGCTATGTGAGCATCTGGCTGTTCGAGAACGTCATGCAGATGGCGCTCGGGCAGTTTCCGTCGCAGTGCGGTATGCTCGGCCGCTGCGCTCCGCAGTTCGTGGTGGAAAGCGACGGTTCGGTGTATCCGTGCGACTTCTATGCGCTGGATGAGTACCGCGTGGGCGATATTCGCGTCGATTCCCTTGAGGCAATGGCGACCTGTGAGACCATGCGCATGTTTTTGAACGAGCCGCGTCGCGATTGCGCGCGGTGCGCCGATTGCCCCTTTGAGGGCATTTGCCATTGCAACTGCAAGCGCCTGAACATCGCCTATTACGATGCGGGCTACTGCGGGCTGCGTGAGTTTTTGGAGTACGCCTATCCCGGCCTGCAGCGCGTGGCTCGCATGTTCACGCGGCGCTGATCCTGCCCGGGTTTTGCCTCGTCGTAGTTGTGTGGGGCTCTGCGCCCCTCCCGCCTTGACCACTCAATCTTCATCCCGTTCCCGTGAGTTTGGAGTTCCCTATGCCCCAGCAACCCAACGTTCTCCTTATCATGTGCGACCAGATGCGCGGCGACTGCCTGGGTATCGACGGCCATCCGGACGTGCAGACGCCCTACTTGGACACGCTCGCCGCCGACGGCATGCTGTTCGAGAACGCCTACTCCGCCTGCCCGAGTTGCATCCCGGCGCGCGCCGCCCTCTTTTGCGGCAAGACGCCCGCGGGCACGGGCCGCGTGGGTTACCAGGACGGTATCGCGTGGGAGTACGACCATATGCTCGCGCAGGAGATGCGCGACGGCGGCTACCAGACCGCCGTGGTAGGCAAGATGCACGTGCATCCGCCGCGTTTGGGCTGCGGCTTCGAGCACATGCGCCTGCATGACGGCTACATCGGCCACTACCGCAAGGCGAATCTGCCGTACTGGATGCACCAGAACGTCTCCGACGACTACATGCGCTTCCTCAAAAATGAACTGGGCGAATTCGCCGACGTGAACGGTTCGGGCGTTGAGAACAACTCCTGGATCACCCATCCCTGGGCCTACGAGGAGCGCCTGCACCCCACCAACTGGGTGGTGGACGAGTCCATCCGCTTTTTGGAGACCCGCGATCGCACGCGCCCGTTCTTCCTCATGACGAGCTTCGTGCGGCCCCACCCGCCCTTCGACGCGCCGCAGACCTACTTCGATCTGTACCGCGACATGGAGCTGCGCGCGCCTGCCGCTGGCGATTGGGATGACGCCGATGCCACCGAGCGCGATGGCATGATCTTGGACAGCGTGCACGGCTGCCGCGACGCCGAGCTGCGCCGCGAGGCCATGGCGGGCTATTATGCCTGCATCACACATATGGACCACCAGATCGGCCGGCTCATCACGGCGCTCGAGAACGACGAGACCTACCACGACACCGTGATCGTGTTCTGCTCCGACCACGGCGAGATGCTCTTTGACCACAGTCTCTTTCGCAAGGTGTTGCCCTACGAGGGCTCCGCGCGCATCCCCTTCATCGTGCACGTGGGCAAAAACGTCGATGTGCCGGGCGGCGAGCGCGTTCGCGGCGTGAGCGAGAGCACGGTGGAACTCATGGACCTTATGACCACAATCCTCGAGGCGTGCGCCATGCCCGAGCCCGAGGGCGTGGCGGGCGCCTCGCTCATGGGCGAGCTTACCGGCGCCGCGCCGCTGAACCGTGCATACCTGCACGGCGAGCACAGCGGCAGCCGCGAGCAGTCCAACCAGTGGATCGTGACCCCGCATGACAAGTACATCTGGTTCACACGGACCGGGGTGGAGCAGTATTTCGACCTGGACGCCGATCCGCGTGAGGAGCACGACCTCATCGACGCTCCGGAGCGCGCCGCGCGCATCGCCGTGCTCCGTGCCTGCCTGATTGAGGAGCTCGCTGGTCGCGAAGAGGGATATGTTCGTGACGGCGAGTTGGTGGCGGGACGTGCGCCCGCCGTTATGCTTGAGCGCCCCCGGCCCTCGCGCCTCCAACGTTAAGAGAAAGGCCTATCCATGGATATGAAGACGATCGGCATTGTGGTCGTAGTGGTTGCGGTCGGGTTCACCATTTACATGGAGGTCCAAAAGCGCACAACCTTCGCCAAGCTCGAGGCGTACCTGCGCGAGGGCGACCTCAACAACTACCTCAAGGTCCTGAACCGCCCGCTCACTAGCGTGCTGTACCCCAAGTACAACGTGCTTTTCATGCGCTTGAACGCAGCTCTTGCCATGGATGACGTCGAGGCATCCGAGCGCATCATCCGCGAGATGGGTTCGCTCAAGATGAGCGAGGAGCAGACACTCGCGCTGGCGGCAAAGGCGTTCTCCTTCTACGTGGAGATCGGGGATGAGCCCCACGCACGCGAGGTGCTCTCCTACCTCGAGGAGCACGGTGATCGCGAGGCTGCGCGTGCCGACCGTCGCACCTATGACGTCTTCCTCAAGGGCTCGTATGCCTATATCGACGAGATGGAGCGCGCGTTGTCGGAGGCGGCTGGCATGGAAGAGGCCCTGCTCTGCCAGATGCTCTCGGTTCAGTACGAGAACAAGGGTGACGAGGGGCGCGCCGCGTCCTATTGCGAGCGCGCTGAGCGGACGCTCGCAGCAGCCATGCCTGACAAGTAGGGAAGAGTCTAGGCGCTTCATATGCTAGCAATCGTATTCGCCATTGCGTTTTTCGCCTCTACCATCAGTGCCATCTGCGGTGTCGGCGGGGCATCATCATTAAGCCCGTGATGGACGCCGTGGGTGTCGCCGACGTGGCGACCATCAACTTCCTGTCCGGATGCACCGCGAGGACAACCTCGGGCACTTCGCCATGAGCGTTTCCACCGCGCTGCTGCTCGACGTCGTCTACGCGTGCATCTTCAACCAGGATTACTTCGCTAACTACTAGCGGCGTGTCGAGACGGTGCGCGGGCCATTGATGGACTCGGCAGGCAGATTGGCGGGGACGCCTAGCCCTTGGCGCAACGGTGCTCCGCATGAGCGGCGTAAATAGGGACATATCGCGCAGCAGCGTTCGAGATATGTAAAAGTCCACAACCATACGCTGCGGTTTTGAATGATACGAACGCTTGCAATTCGTTGCATAGGGTGTTGCTCGATCGATAGGAGCTTGTTCGGATGGGTCCTCAATACATCTTGGTCTTCGCGGTATGCTTCCTGGCGTCGCTTCTGGGGCCGCTCTGTGGCATCGGCGGCGGCGTGATCATCAAGCCCGTGGTCGACGCGATGAACGTCATGAGCGTGAGCACGGTGAGCTTCCTCTCGAGCATGTCGGTGCTCATCATGTCGCTCTCCACGCTCGCGCAGAACGCGGCGAGCGGGCAGTCTGATATCGACGCGCGGGCGATGTCGCCCATCGCCGTCAGCTCCGCGGTGGGCGGCGTGATCGGCAAGATGTTGTTCAACCGGCTGGGGTCCGTGTTCCCCGACGCCGAGCTCGTCGGCGCGGTCCAGGCCGCCGTGCTCATCGTGCTCGCCGTCCTCGTGCTGGCCTACACGCTCAACAAGGCACGCATCAAGGGCCTCAAGCTCGAGAATGCGTGGGCGCAGGCGCTCATAGGGTTCTGCGCCGGGGCGTGCTGGTCCTTCCTCGGCATCGGCGGCGGCCCCTTCAACCTGGCCATCCTCGTCTTCTTCTTCGCCATGGAGAGCAAGCCCGCCGCGCAGGCGTCGCTGTTCATCATCGCGTTCTCGCAGACGGCGAGCCTCATCTACACGCTGGCCACGGGCAGCGTGCCCGCGTTCCTCCCCGTGGTCCTGCTGGGCATGGCGGCGATGGCGGTGCTTGGGTCGGTCGTGGGGCGCCGCCTGCTGCGCCGGATGGACTCGGCGGCGGTCGATAAGCTCTACGTGTTCGCCCTCGTGCTCATCATCGTGATCTGCACGTACAATTTCATCCGGTTCTCGGTGCTCTAGTTCTTCGCCCCGAAACGGGATGCCGCGATAATGGAGCTGGAGCGCGGGCCTTCCTCTTCTGCCTTGAGGAGGTCGCCGTGTCCCGCTCGTCTCATGAGCGCCGATGGTGTTGAAGTCCTCTTGGCAATAAGTCGCGGCAGCGTCAGCCGCCAATTAAAAAAACCACAGGCGGAAGGCAAACCGCTTCAAAGCAAATTCACCCTCCAACAAATAGTGGATCCCCAACAAAGTCTTTAGCCTGAGCGAGCAGAGTTAAGCAGGCGTCAACGTGTCGTCTCCCAAGCCCGGCAGAGCAGCAACCTTAATATATTTCGCCGCCGCTCTGCCGGCCCCAGGCGACTCCGCGCACTTTACCTGCGTAAACAATGTGAGTGAAATATGAATCTCGATGGATACGCCCGCACCCGTGTATACTAAACAGCTGTGTGTAACCAGGGGAGTATTCTGGCTGGACAAAATGCCTGCTTAATAGGGTTGTCAGGTAGTCCGGACGCAATACAAGACTGGGGAGCACGTCGTGTAAGTAGTGGTCCTCTAGGGGCGTACGCTCGGTGGTGTACGCATTGTCCCAAGACCACGCGAGAGTTGGGATCATATCTTGATCAGCATGATTCTCGGCCGCAAGATTGGCATGACCCAGGTTTGGGACGAGGACGACAACGTCGTTCCCGTCACGGTCATCCAGGCTGGCCCCTGCGCTGTCTCGCAGGTTAAAACTCAGGCAACCGACGGCTATGACGCCGTCCAGATCGGTTTCGGCGACATCAAGGCCAAGAACGTGAACAAGCCCATGGCTGGTCACTTCGCCAAGGCCGGCGTCGAGCCTGTCCGCTTCCTTCGTGAGGTCCGCGTCGAGAACGGCGAGGAGCACAAGGTCGGCGAGGTCGTCACCGTCGCTGATTTCGCTGATGTCGAGAAGGTCGACGTCATCGGTACCTCCAAGGGTAAGGGCTTCCAGGGTCGCATCAAGCGCTGGGGTCAGCGCCGCGGTCCTATGACGCATGGTTCTCACTTCCAGCGTCACCCCGGTTCTATCGGTCAGTGCGCCTATCCTGCGCGCGTCCTCAAGGGCGTCAAGATGGCCGGTCACATGGGTAACGAGCGCGTTACCGTCAAGAACCTTTCCGTTGTCCGCATCGATGCCGAGCAGAACCTCATCTTGGTCAAGGGCGCTGTCCCGGGTGCCAAGAATGGTCTCGTCGCCATCCGTATGGCCTAAGGGCCCAGCCCATTTAGCCCAGCGTCATACCAAGGAGAACACTTAAATGGCAAAGTTTGAAGTAAAGAACAGCGAGGGCAAGAAGGTCGCCGAGGCCGAGCTCGCCGCTGAGGTGTACGGCATCGAGCCGAACATCCACGTTATGCACCACATCGTCAAGTGCCAGATGGCCTCTTGGCGTCAGGGCACCCAGTCCGCTAAGGGCCGCTCTGAGGTTTCCGGTGGCGGCAAGAAGCCTTGGCGTCAGAAGGGCACCGGCCGTGCCCGCCAGGGTTCCATCCGTGCTGCCCAGTGGCGTCACGGTGGCGTTGTCTTCGCCCCCAAGCCCCGTTCCTACGCTAAGCGTATGAACAACAAGGAGGTCAAGCTGGCTATGCGCTCCGCGCTGTCCGCCAAGCTGGCCGATGGCGAGCTCGTGCTCGTCGACGACTACGGCTTCGAGAAGCCTTCCACCAAGGCTGCCGTTGCCATGCTCAAGGCTCTCGGCCTTGAGGGCAAGCGTCTGACCATCATCGTTCGCGATGAGGACGTCAACGCCTACCTGTCGTTCCGCAACATTCCCAAGACGTTCATCATCACTGCCGACGAGGCCAATACCTACGATCTCGTCAACAACAACGCTGTGCTGATGCCCGCCGACATCGCCGCTCACTTCGGGGAGGTGCTTGCATAAATGACCGCCCACGAGATCATCATCCGTCCGATCGTGTCCGAGCGTTCCTTCTCCGGCATGGAGCTGAACAAGTACACGTTCGAGGTCGCCAAGGATGCTAACAAGTATCAGATCAAGGACGCTGCCGAGGAGATCTTCGGCGTCAAGGTCGTTCGCGTGAACACCCTGACGGTCAAGCCCAAGACCAAGCGCGTGCGCTATGTCGCCGGCAAGACCCGTTCTTGGAAGAAGGCCATCGTCACGCTGGCCGAGGGCGACACCATCGAGGTCTTTGGCAACCAGGCCTAAGACTCGCTGCTGTTGAGTGAGCTCATGCCTCCCAAATAGGGGAGGCGGGAGCTCAAGGTTTTGGGCGTATAAAATGGACACGCCCGGAACCGTGTATACGTCCGGTGTCATCGCACCCGAGGCAGAACCTCGAATCCCTGTCTGCGATGGCTAACGGATTCCTATTGAAAGGGATTGTAATGGCTGTAAAGCACCTTAAGCCGACCTCCGCTGGTAGGCGTTGGCAGACGATCTCCGACTTCTCCGAGATCACCTGCACCAAGCCCGAGAAGTCTCTTCTCGAGCCCCTGCCCAAGAAGGCCGGTCGTAACAACAACGGCCGCATCACCACCCGCCACCAGGGCGGCGGCGTGAAGCGTCGTTACCGCGTGATCGACTTCAAGCGCAACAAGGACGGCGTGCCCGCCAAGGTTGCCACGATCGAGTACGATCCGAACCGTTCCGCTCGCATCGCTCTGCTGCACTACGCTGACGGTGAGAAGCGCTACATCCTGGCCCCCAAGGGCCTCGAGGTCGGTCAGACCATCATGTCCGGTTCTGACGCCGACATCAAGCCGGGCAACGCTCTGCCCCTCGCCGACATCCCCGTCGGTACGCTCATCCACGCCGTCGAGTTCCAGCCGGGCAAGGGCGCTGCTATCGCCCGTTCCGCCGGTAACTCCTGCCAGCTGATGGGCAAGGAGGGCAAGTACGCTATCGTTCGTATGCCTTCCTCCGAGATGCGCCGCATCCTCGTTACCTGCCGCGCCACCGTCGGTGAGGTCGGCAACGCCGATCACTCCAACATCGTCATCGGCAAGGCCGGCCGTAAGCGTCACATGAACGTGCGCCCGACCGTCCGCGGTACCGTCATGAACCCTGTCGACCACCCGCACGGCGGTGGCGAGGGCAAGAACCACACCTCTGGTCGTCCCTCTGTTACCCCCTGGGGTAAGCCGACGAAGGGCCTTCGTACGCGCAAGAAGAAGAAGGTCTCGAACCAGCACATCATTCGTCGCCGTAAGAAGTAATTTCGGATACCGAGTTTTAGGAGAAAGCACTTATGAGCAGAAGTCTCAAAAAGGGCCCGTTCGTGGAGACTCGCCTTCTCTCGCGTATCACCGCGATGAACGAGGCTGGCAAGAAGGACGTCGTGAAGACCTGGTCCCGCGCGTCCACCATCTTCCCCGAGATGGTTGGTCACACCATCGCCGTCCACGACGGCCGCAAGCATGTGCCCGTGTATGTTACCGAGTCCATGGTTGGTCACAAGCTCGGCGAGTTCGCGCCGACTCGTACGTTCCGTGGCCACAAGGCCAAATAGGGGGTTAACCGTAAATGGCAACTAAGTCTATTGAAACTGAGGCCACCGAGGTTCGCGCCGTCGCTAAGTACGTGCGTGTTTCCCCCAGCAAGGCCCGCCTGGTGGTCGATCTGATCCGCCGCAAGCCTGTCGCTCAGGCCTTCGACATCCTCCACTTCTGCGACCGCGCCGTCGCCGTGGATGTCGAGAAGGTTCTCCGTTCCGCCGTTGCGAACGCCGAGAACAACAACGGTCTGCGTGCCGACAACCTGGTTGTCGCCGCTGCCTATGTTGACGAGGGTCCGACGCTTAAGCGCATCCGTCCCCGCGCCAAGGGTTCCGCTTCTCGCATTCTGAAGCGTACTTCCCATATCACCGTCGTCGTTGCTCCTCGAAAGGAGGCGTAAAGCTGTATGGGTCAGAAAGTCTACCCCACCGGCTTCCGTCTTGGCATCACCGAGAACTGGCGCTCCCGCTGGTTCGCAGAGAAGGATTACGCTAAGACCCTCGGTAACGATCTCGAGATCCGCAAGTACCTCGAGAAGCGTCTTTCCCGCGCAGCTGTCTCCCGCGTCGAGATCGAGCGCGCTGGCGACAAGGTGAAGGTCATTATCCTCACCGCTCGCCCCGGCGTTGTCATCGGTAAGAAGGGTGCCGAGATCGATACCCTCCGCACCGAGCTCGAGAAGGTCGCTGGCGTCTCCAAGGGCCAGCTCTCCGTCGACGTTGTCGAGATCAAGCGCCCCGAGCTCGACGCCAACCTCGTTGCTCAGTCTATCGCCGAGCAGCTCGAGGGCCGCGTTGCCTTCCGTCGCGCTATGCGCAAGGCTGTCCAGTCCGCCCGCAAGGCCGGCGCTAAGGGCATCCGTATCCAGTGCTCCGGTCGTCTCGGCGGTGCCGAGATGGGCCGTCGTGAGTGGTACCGCGAGGGTCGCGTGCCTCTGCACACCCTCCGTGCCAAGATCGACTACGGCACGGCTGTCGCCAGCACCACCATGGGCGCTTGCGGCGTGAAGGTCTGGATCTACCTGGGCGAGAAGCTCCCGGGCCAGCCTGTTCCCAACCCTGCACTCGAGGGCTCTTCCCGTCCTCGTCGTCGTAACTCCGAGAGGAGGGGTCAGTAGTGCTTGCCCCTAAGCGTATTCTTCACCGCAAGGTGCAGCGTGGCTCCATGAAGGGCCAGGCCAAGGGTAATACCGAGCTGCATTTCGGCGAGTTTGGTATCCAGGCTCTCGAGGCTCATTGGATCACCAACCGTCAGATCGAGGCCGCTCGTATTGCCATGACCCGCTACATGAAGCGTGGCGGTCGTGTCTACATCACGATCTTCCCTGATAAGCCCATCACCAAGAAGCCTGCTGAGACTCGCATGGGTTCTGGTAAGGGTAACCCCGAGGAGTGGGTGGCCGTCGTCAAGCCCGGTCGCATCATGTTCGAGGTCAAGGGCGTGCCCGAGGAGGTCGCTCGCGAGGCTCTGCGTCTTGCACAGCACAAGCTTCCCATCAAGACCAAGATTGTTGCTGCTAAGAACGCTGAGCAGCGCATCGAGAAGGAGATGGCTGAGGAGGCCGCTCTCGAGGCCAAGTGGGCTGCTGAGGACGCCGCCGCCGCCAAGGAGGAGAACTAATGAAGCCCGCAGAGATTCGTGAGCTCTCGGACGCTCAGCTCGTTGAGAAGCTGAAGGAAATGCGCGCCGAGCTCTTTAACCTTCGTTTCCAGATGGCCACCAGCCAGCTGGACAACACCGCTCGCGTCAACACCGTGAAGAAGGACATCGCTCGCGTCCTCACGGAGCAGCGCGCCCGCGAGATCGCAGCGGAGAAGTCCGCTGTCGCCGAGTAGGACCTAAGGAGAGAACATGACTGATTCGCGTAACTCGCGTAAGGTCCGTACGGGTGTCGTTACCTCCGTCTCCGGTGCCAAGACCATCGTTGTCACCATCACCGAGCGCAAGCGTCACCCCAAGTACGGCAAGATGATGACCAGCTCCAAGAAGCTGCACGCTCACGACGAGGAGTGCACGGCTGGCGTGGGCGACACCGTCCGCGTTATGGAGACCCGTCCTATGTCCAAGATGAAGCGTTGGCGCCTCATCGAGGTCGTCGAGCGCGCTAAATAAGCAGTCGCTCTTACGACTTGTACGTTTCCGAAGATGTGCGTATGCCTGGCTTGCATACCACGGGCCGCATAAAGGCTGCGCACCTCTCTTCGGTTCTTAGTTCGGAGGAACATCTACCATGATTCAGATGCAAACCATGCTGAACGTCGCCGACAACTCCGGCGCTCGCAAGATTCGCTGCATCAAGGTGCTTGGCGGTTCCAAGCGTCGTTATGCAGGCATCGGCGATGTGTTCATCGGTGCTGTCCAGGAGGCTACCCCTGGCGCCAACGTCAAGAAGAAGGACGTTGTCCGTTGCGTCGTCGTTCGCACCGTTAAGGAGATCCGCCGCAAGGATGGCTCCTACATTCGCTTTGATGAGAACGCCTGCGTTGTCATCAACAACGATGGTTCGCCCGTCGGCACCCGTATCTTCGGGCCCGTCGCTCGCGAGCTTCGTGACAAGAAGTACATGAAGATCGTCTCGCTCGCTCCCGAGACCCTGTAGTTAGGGGAGATATATGTATATCAAGAAGGGCGATAAGGTCCAGGTTCTCTCTGGTAAGGATCGCGGCAAGCAGGGCGTTGTCCTGCGTGCTCTCCCCGCCGAGAACAAGGTCGTTGTCGAGGGCGTTTCGGTCGTCAAGAAGGCCGTCAAGCCCAACGCTGCCAACCAGCAGGGCGGCATCGTTTCGCAGGAGGCTCCCATCGACGCCTCCAACGTCAATCTCGTTTGCCCCGAGTGCGGTAAGGTTACCCGCGTCGGTCACGAGAAGGACGGCAAGAACAAGCTGCGCGTCTGCAAGAAGTGCGGCCACAAGTTCTAAGCTGCCCGCAACATCAAGTTGCTAGCAAAGGCCCGGATGCCATGGCACCCGGGCCTTTTTCTATCCCTACTCGATGGCTTCGGTTCTGCCGTCCTGTCATTCCGGTTGCATCCAGTTTTCGGTGCCGTCTCGAATCGAGTGCCGCCAGGTAACGCCATG
>CAJKZO010000024.1:0-18877 GCA_905204365.1 uncultured Collinsella sp. | reverse complement strand
CGCGAATGCGCACCTGCAGGATGGCTCTTTTTTGAGTCGATGACATCACTGGCCTCCCTTAATGAGCGTGCAATATGAATAGTCATATACAGCAACGGCTAATAATAGCCAATCTTACAACCACTACTTTATTGCACTAGAGTAATTGTGTGTAAACGATATTACAAACGTACTACATCCTTCAGAAATGAGCGTGAAATCTTTCTTGGGCGTACGCGTGTAATACACTTGCCTTTATAGCTTCCAGAGAATAATCCCAACCAGCCCAAACCCCTGCAATACACTCGTATTGCAGGGCCTATGCTCAAGTTTGCCCCCTGCAACTGCGTATATTTAACCTGTATATCGTTGGAGAAACTCTACCGAGTGCATGTTTCGCCGTATGCATTCGATACGTCGATGCCAGGCCACGGGCGGCTTGGGTCAATGTCGACAGGGTCTCTCCGACAAGGGATTCAGGAGGGAGTGAACAACATGGGCAATAAACGAGTCGTGGCTGATTCCTCACGCTGCATTGGGTGCCAAACCTGTATGGCGGCGTGCATCGAGGCGCACGATATTCCCGGCAACATCGCCGCACCTCGCTTGCGCGTAACGCGCACCTACGAGATTTCCGCGCCGGTGGCATGTCACCACTGCGAGGACGCTCCGTGCGCGAAGGCCTGTCCTACGGGCGCCTTGTTCTTTGATCCAAAGAACCATCGCATCGGCGTTAACGAGGACAACTGCATCGGCTGCAAGAGCTGCGTCATGGCATGCCCCTTTGGCGCCGTGAGCGTGGCGACCACGCAGGTCCCCGTCTTGATGGGCGACGTGCGCGTGGGTTCGCAGACCAAGAGCTTCGTGCTCAAGTGCGACCTGTGCGTGGACCGTCCCGGCGGTCCGGCGTGTGCCGAGGCGTGCCCGACCAAGGGCCTCACCCTGGTAGACGAGGAACGTTTGGCAGAACTGACTGCCGAGCGTGCCCGCGCCACCATCGAAAACGAGGCGTAAGCGTTGGGGCGACAGGCCCAATGATTGTCAAATACGTACCGATTAATCGGTAGCAGAGAAAGGAAGGAGGGTGTCATGGAGAAGCATAAAGTGATCTGCCCGTACTGCGGCGCCGGTTGCCAGTTTAACCTCTTGGTCCAAAACGGCCAGGTCGTGGGTACCGAACCGCTCAACGGCATCACCAATCAGGGCGAGCTGTGCCTTAAGGGCATGAGCGGCTACGACTTCATCAACGACACCAAGATCTTGACTCCTCGCGTACTGCACCCGATGATCCGCCGCACTAAGGGCGCGGATCTTGAGCGCGTAAGCTGGGACGAGGCACTGGATTTCACCGCATCTAAGATGCAGGCCATAATTGACGAATATGGTCCTAACGCTGTCATGACCACCGGCTCTTCGCGAGGCGGCGGCAATGAGGCGAACTACGTCATGCAGAAGTTTACGCGTGCGTGCATCGGCACCCACAGCGTGGACAACTGCGCCCGTACTTGACACGGCCCTACTGTCCTCGGTCTGATGGACACGGTTGGTTCAGGTTGCATGTCATGCTCCATCCCCGGTATGGAGGATGCGGGCTGCATTTTCCTCTTCGGCTATAACCCTGCCGATTCGCACCCCATCGTCGCAAGGCGTATCGTGCGAGCCAAAGAAAAGGGTTGCAAGATCATCGTCGCCGACCCGCGCCATATCGAAACCGCGCGTATCGCCGATCTCTACCTTCCGATCAAGAACGGTTGCAATGTTGCGTTCCTCAACGCCTTTGCCAACTGCTTGGTCAACGATGGCCTCTACGACAAGGAATTCGTCGCCGAGCACACGAACGGCTTTGACGAGTGGTGGGAGACCATCAAGAACTACACTCCCGAATCCGTACAGGACATCACGGGTGTCGAGCCCGCGCTGATCCACCAAGCTGCCGAGATGTACGCCACGGCGAAGCCTTCTGCCATCATTGGCTGGGGCATGGGCGTATGCCAGCAGAAGCAGAACCTGAAGACGGTGCACACCATCGCCTCCATCGCCTGCGTTGCCGGCCAGATCGGCAAACCCAACTCCGGCCTCGCGCCCGTGCGCGGCCAGAACAACGTCCAGGGTTCCTGCGATATGGGCATGCTGCCCAACCTGTACCCTGGCTACCAGAAAGTCACCGACCCGGCAGTGCGTGCCAAGTTTGCCAAGGCTTGGGGCGTGCCCGAGGAAAAGCTCCCGCTCGAGGAGGGCTACAAGCTCACCGACCTGGGCCACCTGGTCGACGAGGGCAAGGTGCACTGCTTCTACAACTACGGCGAGGACCCGGTGCAGACCGAGCCCGATTCGGCCGGTATGCGCAAGACGCTCTCCGAGCTGGATCTGTTCATCTGCCAGGACATCTTTATGACGCAGACGACTATGCTCGCCGACGTCATCCTGCCCGCTACCTCTTGGGGCGAGCACGAGGGTGTCTTTACCGCATCCGACCGTAGCTTCCAGCACTTTGACGCGGCCGTTCCGCCCAAGGGCGAGTGCCGCCACGACTGGGAGATCTTCGCGGACCTGTCCACGCGCATGGGATACCCCATGCACTACGACAACACCGAGCAGATCTGGAACGAGTGCATTAGCCTGTGCCCCAACTTTGTGGGTGCGACCTACGAGAAGATGGCTCCCGAGGGCGGCTACGCCCAGTGGCCGGTCAAGAGCACCGATGTGAACGACCACGGTACGCCCGACATGTTCGCTGGTGGCAAGTTCACCACCAAGGACGGCCGCGCCAACCTGATGGCGCACGACTGGGAGGCGCCCTCCGAGCTTCCCGACGATGAGTACCCGCTCATCCTGTGTACCGTCCGTGAGGTCGGCCACTACAGCTGCCGCTCGATGACCGGCAACTGCAAGACGCTGGCGCTGCTCGCCGACGAGCCCGGCTTTGTCCGCATGAATCCCGCGGACGCCCAGGCGCGCGGCATCAAGAACGGCGACATCGTCTCGATTCACAGCCGCCGTGGCCAGGTATACAGCCGCGCCGACGTGAGCGACCGCATCAACAAGGGCACGGTCTATATGACCTACCAGTGGTGGATCGGCAAGTGCAACGAGCTGACCATCCATAAGGTCGACCCGGTCTCACATACGCCCGAGGACAAGTTCTCCGCCTGTCAGGTCGACGCTATCGCCGACCAGGTCTGGGCCGAGGGCGAGGTCGAGCGTCAGTACACCGAGCTCAAGCAGGCTCTGGTGGATGCCGCCGCTCCCCAGGACGTTGAGCCCGGCGCCGCCAAGTTCGACGACGAGACGCACGTGAATCAAATCGTGTAGTCCCGTTCTCGTTGGCTTTTTGGGCCGGGAGCCCGGCCCGTTATTTTGATAGGAAGTGGCGATGAACCGCTTCATCGACATCAACCCGGAGAGGTGCATCGGCTGCGGAACATGCCAGTCCGCCTGTGCCGACGCCCACCGGATGCAGGGTCTTCAGGATACGCCGCGCCTGGCGCTCGTGAAGACCGGCGGTATTTCGGCCGCCCTTGCCTGCCACCATTGCGAGGGTGCCCCCTGCGCCGAGGTTTGCCCGGTGAATGCCATCGAGCACGATGGCGATCGCATCCACGTTAAGGAGCAGGAGTGCATCGGGTGCAGGCTGTGCGCCATCGCGTGCCCCTTCGGAGCCATCCATCCCGATGGCACGTCTATCGCCGGTGTCGCAGGCATGTGCGACCCGACGCCTTCGTATCCTAAGTCCCTGAGCAGCCTGCTTACGTGGGCTCCCGGCCAGTACACCTGCGCTGTGAAGTGCGACCTTTGCGCCTTCGATCCGGACGGCCCGCATTGTGTGGCGGCGTGCCCCACCAAGGCGCTGACCGTCATGGGCGGCGCGGCCGATCGCGAACTCGACGAGGCCAAGCGCCTGCGCTCGATCGAAAACGGTCCGTCCGTCGACGTTACCGCTGTGGCCCAGGGCCTGTCCGAGAAAGCAGAAGGGAGCGTAAACAATGGATAGCATGACGCTGTTTATCGCATCGCTTGCCGTCTCGTGCATCGGTGCGCTCGCCTCGGTTCTGCTGATCTAGGCCGATAACGCCGCCAAGACCGCCGGCTGCCGTATCGGCGCCGTCGCCGCGGTGCTTTCGGTTGTGGCCGGTATCCAGGCCGTGCTGGGCGATGTCACGTCGGTCGACACCATCGTGTTCTTCCCGTTTGCCCATTTCCAGCTGCTGCTCAATCAGCTGTCCGGCCTGTTCGTGGCGCTCATCTCGGTGCTCGCGTTTGCCGGTTCGATCTACGGTCTCAACTACTTTGATGAGTACCCGGGCAAAAAGGGCCGCGCCGGCTTCTTCTTTAACACCTTCGTGGCGTCCATGATGCTCGTCATCACCGCCGACAACGTGTTTTGGTTCCTGGTCGCCTTTGAGCTTATGTCTCTGACTTCGTACTTCCTGGTCGTGATCGAGGAGAACGAGAACTCCATCCATGGCGGTTGGCTCTACTTTGTGATCGCGCACGTGGGCTTTGTGCTCATCATGGCGAGCTTCCTCACCATGACCAACTTCGCCGGCGGCTCGTTTGCCTTTGCGGATTTTCGCGCCACGCAGTTTAGCCCCGCGGTCGCATCCGTGTGCTTCGTGCTCGCCTTTTTTGGCTTTGGCGCCAAGGCCGGTATTATCCCGCTGCACGGCTGGCTGCCCAAGGCACATCCCGAGGCGCCGTCCAACGTGTCGGCCCTCATGTCCGGCGGCATGATCAAGATCGGTATCTTCGGCATCCTCAAGGGGGGCCTCGACCTGCTCTCCGCCTCGGGCGTTCAGGTCTGGTGGGGTCTTATGGTCATGGTCTTCGGTGCGATCTCGTCGGTCCTCGGCGTGGCCTTCGCCCTGCAGGAGCATGACATCAAGCGCCTGCTGGCCTATCACTCCGTCGAGAACATCGGTATCATCCTGCTCGGCGTCGGCGCCTCCATGGCCGCCATGGCGCTCAACTCGGTCGGCATTGCCGTCCTGGCTCTGATGGCCGCCCTCTACCACACGTTTAACCACGCGATGTTTAAGGGCGAGCTGTTCTTGGGCGCCGGTGCGCTGCTGTACTCCACGGGTACGCGCAATATGGAGAAGATGGGCGGCCTGTTCCGTCGTATGCCGGCAACGGCCATCTGCTTCCTCATTGGCGCGCTTGCCATCTCGGCCATCCCGCCCTTCAACGGCTTTGTGTCCGAGTGGTTTACCTACCAGTCGCTCTTTAACGCCGCCATGCAGGGCGACAAGGCCGTCATGATCGTGGCCGTGTTCGCTGCCGTCGCGCTTGCCATTACCGGTGCGCTGGCTGTCACGTGCTTCGTCAAGGCCTATGGCGTCTCCTTTGCCTCCGCGCCCCGCTCCGAGGCCGCGGCCAATGCCAAGGAGGTTCCCGCCCCCATGGTGTTTGCGCAGGGCCTGCTCGCGGCCATCTGCGTCGTGCTGGGCATTGGCGCTCCCGTGATCGCGCCCGTGCTGGTCGATGTCGCCGCGTCCGTGCTGCATCCGTACGGTGGCGTGTTTGCCGCCGAGGGCATGGAGCTCATGAACCAGTACTCCGGCGCTGCCACCTCCACGCCCGCGATCGCTATTGCGCTCGTGGTGCTCGTCGGCCTTGCCTGCGGTTATCGCAAGCTCAAGACCGTCGGCAAGGTGCAGAAGTCCCAGCCGTGGGCGTGCGGCTATGCTCCCAACGAGCATATGCCCGTCGTGGCCACGACCTTTGCCTCCGAGGTGTCCTGGTTTATGCAGCCGCTCTACACGCTGCGCGACCGCTGCACGGCCGTCTGCTGGTCCATCGCACACTTCTTCCAGAAGCTCACCGGTGTGGCCGAGGCTGTGGAGCCCGTACCCGACAAGGTTCTCGTCGATGCCCCGCATAAGGGTGTCGAGAAACTCGCCGACCTCGCGACTAAGCTCGAGGGCGGCAACTACAGCATCTATATCTGCTACATCGTCGCGGCACTCGTGGTGTTCCTCGTGCTCGCCGTGAAAATGGGTTAAGGAGGGGAGAGCATGAACAACATCGTACTTGCCGTTCTGCAGGGTGTGGTCGTCATGGCCGTCGCACCGTTCTTCTCCGGTCTCGGCCGCGTGATCCGCGCCAAGATGCACAACCGTCGCGGCCCGAGCATCATGCAGGACTATCGCGACCTGGCCAAGCTCTTTGCGCGCCCCGAGTCCCAGAGCGAGGATGCGAGCTTTGCGCTGCGCATCATGCCGCCGCTGTTCTTCGCCGTCGCCTTTATGCTCGCGATGGGCCTGCCGCTCTTTACGGCACAGAGCCCCATCCCGGTCTTTGGTGACGCCATCACCATCATGTACAGCCTGGCGCTCGCCCGCTTCTTCTTCGCCCTCTGCGGTGTGGATTCGTCCAACGCCTACGCCGGTATCGGCGGCGTTCGCGAGCTGCTTATGAGCGTGCTCATCGAGCCGTCCATGCTGCTGGCGCTGTTTGCCGCCGCCCTGGTGTGCGGCTCCACCGACATCGCCACCATGGGTCAGCACATCATGACGGGCGCCATCGACGCGCCGGTCGCCGTGATCCTCGCCGGCATCGCCTTTGCGATTGCCTGCTACATGGAACTCGGCAAGCTGCCGTTTGATCAGGCCGAGGCCGAGCAGGAGCTTCAGGAAGGTCCGCTCGCCGAGCTTTCCGGCCCGTCGCTCGCCATGGCCAAGCTTGCCATGTCCATGAAACAGGTCCTGGTCGTCGCTTGGTTCTGCGCGATCTTCATTCCCTGGGGCGAGCCCACGACCGTGGGCGCCGCCGCCGTTCTGGGTGCAGTCATCTTCCTGGTGAAGTGCCTTATCGACTTTGTCGTATGCGGCGTGATCGAGAACTCCTGCTCGCGCTCGCGCTTTAAGGTGCTCGGCAATCAGACCTGGGCCGTCGTGGGCATCGCCGTTCTGGCGTTTGTCTTCGTGGTCGTCGGCGTGTAGGAGATGGGAGAAACAATGTCATTTGCAGTCAGTCTGTCCCTTCTCGGCTTGGTCGCTATCGCGGCCCCGATGGTGGCCTCGGTGCTCGTCGCCCTGTTCCCCCGTCCGTACGCCAAGTGGTTCAGCGTTTTGGGTGCCGCCGTCTCGACGGTCTGCACCATCGCCCTCGCCGCGAATTTCGCTGGCGCCGGCATGCCCGACACGCAGGTCCCCCTGATCTCGTTTGGGCAGACCCTCGTCATGGGATTCACCTTCGATCGCATGAGCACGCTGCTCGCGCCCGCCTTTGTGGGTATCGGCTTGCTTGTCGTGATCTATTCGATTCCCTATATGAGCGAGAATAACCGTGAGCATCCCGACGCACCGCGTCGTCGCTTCTACGCGTACCTCGCGACCTTCATCGGCGCCATGGCCGGCCTTGTGTACAGCTCGACCCTTTTGGGCCAGCTCGTGTTCTTTGAGATCACGGGTGCGTGCTCTTGGGGCCTCATTAGCTACTACATGACGCCTACGGCCAAGAAGGCCGGCATGAAGGCCCTGATCATCACGCATATCGGTGCGCTCGGCCTGTATCTGGGCGCCGCCATCGTGTTTGCCCACACCGGCACCTTCGCCATTACCGCGATTGCCGGTCTCGATGCCAAGCTCAAGGCTATCGTCCTTTTGCTCGTGCTGTTTGCGGCCTGGGCCAAGTCCGCACAGGTCCCCATGTACATGTGGCTGCCTTCGGCCATGGAGGCGCCGACGCCTGTTTCGGCCTACCTGCATGGTGCCTCGATGGTCAAGGTCGGCGTGTGCGTGTTCGCGCGCGCACTCGTCTCTGCCGGCGAGATTCCCGAGATCGTGGGCTGGGTCGCCATTATCGACGCCATGGTCACCATGCTCTTTGGTTTCCTGATGTACCTGCCGCAAAAGGACATGAAGCGTCTGCTGGCCTTCTCCACGATCGCCCAGCTCTCCTATGTGTTCTTTGGTCTGGGCCTTTCGGTCTTTGGCAGCCAGCTGGCCTTTGACGGTGCCGTGTGCCACATCTTTAACCACGCTTTCGCCAAGACGCTGTTCTTCCTGATCGCCGGTTCGTTCTCCTTTACGCTCGGCACGCGTATGCTGCCCAAGCTTCGCGGCATCGTAAAGAAGTACCCGATCTCGGGCGTGGGCTTCGGTGTCGCCGCGCTCGCCATTGCCGGCGTGCCGCCCATGAACACGTTCTTCTCGAAGTTCCAGATTATCGCCGGCGGCTTCTCTGTTGGTGCCGGCAACGTCGCGATCCTGGTGCTCGTGTGCATCATGGTCGCCGAAACCGTCGCCACCTTCGCCTGGTTCCTCAAGTGGATGGGCTATTGCCTGCCCGGCGAGCCGAGCGACGAGGTCGCTGCGGGAGCCCCGCTTCCCCGCGCGATGGCGTTCGTGTTCATCGTACTCATCATCATGGTCATCGTCAGCGGCCCGCTTTCGGCCAGCTGGATCGGTTAGGAGGTAGAACGACATGGGTTATTCGATCGTCAACATCCTTGGCGGCCTTCTGATCGTCACGTCCACCATGGTGGTCGTCTCAAAGAACATCAAGCACGCCATCAGCTGGTATGCGGTGCAGTCGCTGGTGCTTGTGGGGCTGCTCGCCACGCTCGGTGCCACTACCGGTGCGCAGGAGCTGCTTATGTGGGCCGGATCCGCCTTTATCACCAAGGTCGTCCTGGTCCCTTACATCCTCAACCGCGCATACAAGAAGATGGGCGAGCCGAGCGACGCATCGCTCAAGGCTGGCCTTAAGCCCGCGTGGGCCATTTGCATCATCGCCGTCGAGGTCGCGATCTGCTTTGCCGTCGTGACGCAGATCAGCCTGCCCACGGCTGAGGTCGCAACGCCTGCGCTCGCTATTAGCTTCGCTCACTTCTTTGTGGGCCTCACCTGCATCATCTCGCAGCGCAACATCATGAAGCAGATCTTTGGATACTGCCTTATGGAAAACGGCAGCCACGTGACGCTCGCGCTTTTGGCCCCCACCGCTCCCGAGATCATCGAGATCGGTATCGCCACCGACGCCATCTTTGCCGTCATCATCATGTCCATCGTCGTGCGTCGCATTTGGGACGACTCCCACTCGCTCGATGCGCGCGACCTGTCCGAGCTGAGGGGGTAGTCCATGGAAACGTTGATTCTCGCCCTGCTCGCGACTCCTTTGGTGTTCTCGCTGGTCATGGCGTTTTTGCCCAAGAACACGTCCTATAACGTGTTTGCCGGTCTCAACCTGGTCTCCGTCGCAGCCGTACTGGTGCTGTCGATTATGACGGCCGGCGACGTCCTTATGAGCGGCGAAACCGCGAGCGCTTTTGGCCTGTGGTTCCACCTCGATTCGCTGGGCGCCATCTTTGTGCTGCTCATCGGCTTTATCGGTTTTCTTACGGGGCTGTTCTCGCTGCCCTATGTAAAGGCCGATATCGAGGAGGGCTCCATGCCCGCCGAGCGCGCCAAGCAGTATTTCGCGCTGTTTAGCCTGTTCGTGTTCACCATGCTGCTCGCGTGCCTGTCCAACAACATGATCCTCACGTGGGCCGCCGTGGAGGCAACCACGCTTTCCACCGTGTTCCTCGTGGGTATCTACAAGAACAAGACGGCCCTCGAGGCTTCTTGGAAGTATGCGATGGTCTGCACCGCTGGCGTGGCATTTGGCCTGTTCGGTACGCTGCTGATCTACGCCAACGCCGCCGACGTGATTCCAAACGCCCACGAGGCCGCGTTCTTGTCGTGCGTGCTGCCGTATGCCAACCAGTTCGACCCGACGCTCATGCGCCTCGCCTTTGCGTTTATCGTGATCGGCTTTGGCACCAAGGCCGGCCTGTTCCCCATGCACACTTGGCTGCCCGATGCCCACTCCCAGGCTCCGAGCCCTGTCTCGGCCCTGCTCTCGGGCGTGCTGCTTAAGTGCGCCATGCTTGTGATCATGCGCTTCTACGGCTTTACTATCCAGGCCGTGGGCGCCGAGTATCCGCAACTTTTGCTGCTGATCGTCGGCACGCTGTCCATTTTGGTGGCGGCACTTTCGATGTTTCGCCAGGACGACCTCAAGCGCCGCTTTGCGTACTCGTCTGTGGAGAACGTGGGCGTTATCGCCCTGTGCCTGGGTATCGGTGGCCCGCTGGGTATCGCCGCGGCCCTGCTGCACTGCGTGTTCCACGGCTTTACCAAGACGCTTGCCTTCTGCGTGTCCGGCAACATCCAGCACGCCTTTGGCACGCGTAGCCTGGCCAAGATCCAGGGCGTCGTCGAGGTTGCCCCCGCAACAGCCGCGCTCGCCGTCCTGGCGCTGCTCGGTCTTGGTGCCTTCCCGCCCTTTGGCATGTTTATCTCTGAGTTCCTGACTTTTGTCGCCGGTGTTACCGCCGGTCCCATGTGGCTGGTCGTCGTGGTCGCCCTCGGTCTTACCGTGGCCATCTCCGCGCTCACCCGCATCGCGCTCAAGTCGGTATTCGGTCATGCGCCCCAGGGCATGGATAAGCATGAGGCCCCGGCGCTCATGCTGATCCCCGAAATCATCCTGGCCGTCATGATCTTGTGGTTTGGCATCGCCACCCCGCTGCCCCTCGTGCACGGTGTGGAGACCGCGACCGGCATCGTGCTCGAGCAGAGCACCGAGGAACTTCACGCGACGCCGATGTGCCGCGCTGTGTTCGGTACCGAGACCGCTCAGAGCGAGGTGGAGTAACGAATGATTGAAACTGAGAACAAGGTGTATGCCCGTCGCTGCGAGAGCCATGTCGAGGCTCTGCGCCGCGCCGTTCCGGGCTGCATCGAGAAGGTCGAGTGGCAGTGCGAAGACCAGCTGACGATTACCGTCAAGCAGGACAAGCTGCCCGAGGCCGTCCACTACCTGTATTACGAGCGCTACGGCTGGATTCCCGTGATCATCGGCAACGATGAGCGCAGCCTGTGCGGCCGTTACGCCGTGTACTACGTCATCTCCATGGAGGGGGAGGACCCCGGCTGGGTGACCGTGCGCACCGAGGTCGACCCCGCCAAGATGGCGTTCCCGTCCGTGACGCCGTTCGTCCCCGCCTGCGTGTGGGGCGAGCGCGAGCTGCGCGATATGTTTGGCCTGATCCCCGAGGGTCTGCCCGACCGTCGCCGCCTCGTGCTGCCCGACGATTGGCCCAGCGGCGTGTTCCCGGTTCTCAATGATTCGCAGGTTTACCCTTTCCCCCCCCCCCCCGCGAGCGACATGGAAAACTACGAATTCCTGGCCGACACCAAGGGCAAGGAGACTACGCTCGTCCCCATGGGCCCGTTGCACATTACCTCCGACGAGCCCGGTCACTTCCGCCTGTTCGTTGAGGGCGAGACGATCGTCGACGCCGACTACCGTCTGTTCTACGTGCACCGCGGCATGGAGAAGGTTGCCGAGACGCGCCTGAACTATGACGCCGTGACGTTCCTCGCCGACCGCATCTGCGGCATCTGCGGCTGCGCCCACTCGGTGGCCTATGCCGAGGCCGTCGCGCGCGCCCAGGGCATCCATGTCCCGCCGCGCGCCCAGTATATCCGCGCTATCATGCTCGAGGTCGAGCGCCTGCACTCGCATCTGCTCAACATTGGCCTGGCGTCGCACTACACGGGCTTCGACTCCGGCTTCCAGCAGTTCTTCCGCGTCCGCGAGAAGTCCATGGACCTGGCCGAGAAGCTCTCCGGTCACCGCAAGACCTACGGCCTCAACGTGATCGGCGGTGTGCGTCGCGACATTTTGGCCGAGCAGAAGCTCTCCACGCTCACGACCATCCACCAGCTGCGCTCCGAGGTTCAAGAACTCGTCGACGTGCTGCTTTCCACGCCCAACTTTATCGAGCGTACGAGCGGTATCGGCATTCTGGACCGCAAGATCGCTCGCGACTTCTCGCCGGTCGGCCCGCTCATGCGCGGCTCGGGCTATGCCCGCGACGTGCGCTTTGACCATCCCTTCGACGGCTACGCCGATCCGGATGTCCAAAAGATGCATGCCGCCACGGCAGACACCTGCGATGCCTTCGGCCGTACCGCCGTTCGCATCCAGGAGGTCTACGATTCGATCGACATGATCGAGACCATGCTCGAGAACTGCCCGTCGGGCCCCATCCTTACCACGGATTGGGAGTACACCCCGCACAAGTACGCCATCGGCGCCACCGAGGCGCCGCGCGGCGAGGACGTGCACTGGGCCATGCTCGGCAACAACCAGAAGTGCTACCGCTGGCGCGCCAAGGCAGCTACGTACAGCAACTGGCCGGTCCTGCGCTACATGTTCCGCGGCAACACCGTGGGCGACGCGGCGCTGATCGTCGGTTCGCTCGACCCGTGCTACTCCTGCACCGACCGCGTGACGGTGACCGATGTCGCCGCCAAGCGCGACCACGTGCTCGACAAGGAGCAGTTCGAGAACGTCTGGCGCGACAAGTCGCCGCTTGCGGGCGAGGGCACCATGGCCGCTCCGCTCGATGAGGAGGCGCTCTAATATGCTGAAGCTTTGGAAGGTTAACGCCAAGGCCGGCGACGCGACGGTCAAGTACCCGTTTGCGCCGTTCCCTACCAACAAGGACATGCGCGGCAAACCCGAGCACAATGCCGAGCTCTGCATCGCCTGCGGTGCCTGCGGCGTGGCGTGCCCGGCCGATGCCATTCGCATGGACACCGACCTTGCGGCCGATACCATCACCTGGTCGATCGACTACGGTCGCTGCATCTTCTGCGGCCGCTGCGAGGAGGCCTGCCCCATGGAGGCCATCAAGCTCACCGAGGAGTTTGAGCTGGCCGTCATGAGCAAGGACGACCTCACCAGCAAGAGCGTCTACACGCTCGAGCACTGTTCGCGCTGCGGCAAGCCGTTTGCCCCGCACAAGGAGATCGACTACGCCAAGCGCCTGCTGCAAAAGGCCGGCGGCATGGAGGCCGAGCAGGCCGCCCGTACTGTCGGTATGTGCCAGGAGTGCAAGCGCGAGCTCGACGCCCTGCGCGCCGCCTCGGCCGTAAAGACCGGCAACGCTGCCGGCATGGCTGCCAACGAGACGCTTGCGTCCGGTGAGCCCCAGGGCCCCGGCATGGAGTATCTGGGCGGCCACGGCGTGAACCCGGAGTATATCGACCGCGAGCTCAACCCCGATGCGCCCGAGATCCCCGCCGGTCCTGCACCGGTCGAGGGCATCATCATGGATTTTGATACGAAGGAGGAGTAACCATGGCCGAACCCACGCTTTTGCCCGAGCGGCTTCAGTACCGCCCGACCAAGATCGAGCTCGACGAGAGCATCGAGAAGGCCAAGGCGACCCTTCTTAAGAAGATCAAGCGCTCGGTGTACGTCTACCGTGTTGACTGCGGTGGCTGCAACGGCTGCGAGATCGAGATCTTCGGTTCCATCACGCCCGTCTTTGACGTCGAGCGCTTTGGCATCAAGGTCGTGCCCTCGCCCCGTCACGCCGATGTGCTGCTGTACACCGGTGCCGTGACGCGTGCCATGCGCATGCCGGCCCTGCGCGCCTTTGAGGCCGCACCCGATCCCAAGATCGTGGTGTCCTATGGCGCGTGCGGCTGCACCGGCGGCATCTTCTACGACAACTACTGCGTCTGGGGCGGCACGGACAAGATCTTGCCGGTCGACGTCTACATCCCCGGCTGCCCGCCCAGCCCCGCGCAGACCGTCTACGGCTTTGCCATGGCACTTGGCCTGCTGGACCAAAAGCTCCATGCCGAGACCACGGTGGAGGCCGCCGGCGAGCAGGCCGATATCCTGCACCCCGGCGTGCCGTACAAGCTGCGTGTGGCCATCGAGCGCGAAGCTCGCGCCATGAGCGGCTACCGTTACGGCCGCGACCTGGCCAACGAGTTTATGGATACGCTCGAGGACGCGCCCAAGGGTGATATCCGCGGTGCTATGGCGCTGCTCATCGACAAGCAGGACGATCCGCGCCGCGTTGAGGTCTACTCGGCGCTGCAGGATCTGGTGCTGGCCGGAGGTCACTAGATGGAGCTCACGGACCGCTCTGGTTACTTTGCGGGCCCCGGTATGCTCGGCGGCTCCTTTGGCGATGCCTCGCGCGCAAGCGACGAGGCTGCCGAGGGCGTCGCCGACCCCTGCCTGGGCCATGCGCCCGACCAGGTGGTCTTCTATGAGCTCACGCGTAAGTTTGTGGAGACCGAGGAAGACGTTCCCCAGGAGGCCTGCGACGTGCTGTACTACACGCTCGCCGTGGGCCACCACACCGGCGTGCTCGATTGCTTTGAGCCGCGCCTGTCGGTGCCGGTGGATGTCTTCTATTCGCTCGTCGACGCGCTGCCGGAGGGGGAGGCCAAGACCAAGTTCGAGGCCATCCGCTCCTTTGGCGAGTGCCAGCTTGACAAGGCGGCGGTGCCGTCGCTGCTCGAGGCCTGCGATGCACTGCTCGACGAGCGCGGTTTTCGCGGCTCGGCCAAGGCCGGCATCTCGGTGTTCGACGACGACTTTGGCCTGCATGCCCAGCAGGTCGCGTTTCTGATGAAGTTCCGCGATCTGGTTGAGCGCGTGCGCGATGTGTCGGGCGTGTATCTGACGGGGAGGTTGCAGTAATGGGTCGCGTTGTGGATGGCCGCGTGAACGGCGCCCCGTTTGAGGGTATCGTACTCACGGCGGGAAGCGTGCTGCGTGCCGACGATGCCGCCGGCCCCGTGCTCTCCAAAAAGATGGAAGACGCACCTATCGCCGGTTGGTACACCATCGACGGAGGCCAAACGCCCGAGGATGACATCATCGAGGTCAAGCGCGAGTGTCCGCCGCGTTTGGTTTTGGTTGATGCCGCCGACATGGCGCTGCCCGTCGGCGCCATCCGCTTGCTCGACAAACGTGATGTGGCCCGCAAGTCGATGTTCACCACGCATTCGCTTCCCTTGTCGATTCTGATCGAAGAGATTGAGCAATCGTGCGATGATATCGTCTTCGTCGGAATTCAGCCGGGCGACACGGAGTTCTACAACCCCATGTCCCCGGAAGTCTTTGACGCCGTGGACGCCGTGTACGACGCCGTGGCCGCCAACGACTTTTCCCACTTTGTCCGCTTGGGGCAAGAGCAGTAGGAGCACTTGTTCCATTTTGTTAGGAAAGAAGTGATTGACATGGCAGATTCCAAGGTGGAGTATCCCGCTCCCGATTGCCTGGCGCCCGCCGCGATCGAGGCCAAGACCGAGGTCGCCGGCGTGACCAAGGCTAACCTGCCGGTCGCTAAGGCCTTTCTGTTGGCAATGTTCGCCGGTGCGTTCATCGCCTTCGGCGGCCTGTTCTTTACGGTGTTTTTGAGCGATAGCACGCTGGGCTGGGGTGCCCAACGCGTCGTGGGCGGCCTGTGCTTTTGCCTGGGCCTGGTGCTGGTACTGGTGTGCGGCGCCGAGCTGTTTACCGGCAATTCGCTTATGGTCTGCGCGCTCAAGAGCAAAAAGATCACCCTGGCTCAGATGCTCAAGGCATGGGTCGTCGTGTGGGTTGGCAATTTTGTCGGCGCTCTGTTCATCGTCTTTTTGGTGTACATGGCCGGCATCTATAAACTCAACGGCGAGGCGGTCGCCAACTCCATGGTGAGCGTTGCCGCCGGCAAGGTGACGATCGACTGGGTGACGATCTTCTTCCGCGGCATCCTGTGCAACATCTTTGTGTGCCTGGCCGTGTGGATCGGTACCGCCGGCAAGACCGTGGTCGATAAGGTCGTGGGCATTCTGCTGCCCATCGCCGCCTTTGTGGCCTGCGGTTTTGAGCACTGCGTTGCCAACATGTACTTTTTGCCCATGGGTGCCGTGATGCACGCGTGCGGCTATGGTGCCGACGTCGCCGGCGCCGATGCGCTCAACGCCGCGGGCATTGCGTTTAACCTGTCCGCCGCCACGCTGGGCAACATCGTGGGCGGCGCGGTTCTGGTCGCGCTCGGCTACTGGTTTATCTATGCCAAGAAGTCCGAGGCGTAAGGTGCCGTCTGTTTGACGTTGGGCCTCCCGCGGGGCGTTGCCGTGCGGGAGGCTTTTTGGGTCTGGGGCTCGTTGCCGAGCTTTTTGCCTGTTGTGTTTGACTGATGAAAGGGGTAATCGAGATGGCATCTGCTGTGAAGCGTGACGGTCGCGCCGTGGTGACCACATGCGGGGGATGCTATGCCGATTGCGCCTTTGCGGCACGCGTTGAGGACGGTCGCGTGGTGGCTGAGTTGCCGGTGCCGGGGCATCCGTGCGCGGCGCGTGCCCTGTGCGCCCGCGGGCGCCATCGCCTGGCAATGCCGTTTGACGAGCGCGACCGCATCGTGCATCCCATGCGTCGGCGAGCTGATGGCTCGGGGTTCGATGCGATTTCGTGGGACGAGGCGTTTGCTCAGATTGCCGAGCGTCTTTTGGGGATTGTTGACGAGTGTGGGCCTCGTGCGCTGGGCATGACGCTCGGCGTGCCCTCGTTCGACCGTTACTGGGCGTATCGCTTTATGCATGCGCTGGGCTCGCCCAACGTGTACGGTGCCGACGGCGCCTGCGAGGTGAGCCGTCTCACTGGTTGGGAGCATAGCTTGGGCTATAGCCCCGCCTCCGACCTGGCGCATACCGATTGCATTATGTACCTGGGGCGCTCCATTGTCGATTCGTCGACGATGGGGGCCGTTGATGCGCTCAACGATGCGCGCCGGCGCGGGGCGAAGATCATCGTGGTTGACCCCCGGCGCAGCGGCTCGGCTGCGCTTGCCGACCGCTGGCTGCGCGTGCGCCCGGGCTGCGACCTGGCCTTGCTGCTGAGCATTGCCCATGTCTTGATTTCCGAGGGCCTGTATGACCACGAGTTCGTGACCCGCTATACCACGGGTTTTGATGAGCTGTCGCAGGCGGCCGCTGGTTGGACGCCCGAGTGGGCCGAGTCGATGTGCGACGTGCCGGCCGCAGAGATTGTCGCTACGGCGCGCGATCTCGCTGCCTCCGCGCCTGCCGCTGTGGTAGATGCGGGCTTTCATGGTGGCATCGGTATCGCGTATGCCAATAGCACCCAGACCGCGCGCGCGATTTGTCTGGTCGATGTGCTGCTGGGCTGCATCGGACACGCGGGCGGTGCCCTCAACCCGCCCACGCCGCTTGCGTTGGGCGATTTGGACCCTGCGCGTTTCGCGACGCCGTCGATGCCACGTGAGCCCAAGTTGGGGTCCGAGCGCTATCCACTGGTCGATCCGGTGCGCGGCCTGTGCACGACCATCGGTCAGTCGATTCTTGCCGGCGATTTGCGTGGGCTCATCGTCTATGCCAGTAACCCCGGTGCGGGCTATGGCAATGCGCAGGCTTGGTTGGGTATTTTGCAGCAGCTCGACTTGCTCGTGACGATTGATATTCGCTGGTCCGAGACGGCGCGTGCTTCCGACTTCGTGCTGCCCGACGTGACGTATCTGGAGGCTGACCGTGGTGTGGGCACAGTGATGGGCGCCAACGATGCGCGCGTGTTCTACCGCAACGCCGTGCTGCCTGTGCAGCATGACGACACACGTCCCGGTCGGGAGATTTTTGCCGGTCTGGCGCAGGCGTGTGGCGTGGGCGAGTACTTCCAGTTTACGTCTGACGACCTTGCGGCGGCCCAGGTGGCGCCGTTTGGGATCAATCTGGACGAGCTCAAGGAGCGCGGCTGGGCCGACACGGGTGTGCCGCTGCCGTCGCGTACGGGCGAGCCGGCGATTCCCTTGGATGGCGGCAAAATTGCGCTGGCAAGCGACGTATGGGAACGAGCCGGCCTGGGTCGCGTACCCAACTGGATTGCTCCCATGGTGGAGCCCGGTCCGGGGATGTTTCGCCTCATTAGCGGCAACCGTCCCTTTGAGTCGCATACCTCGCGAAGGCTTGCAGCCCAAGGTGCCGCCGAGGCTGGATCGGACCTGGATGCCGTGCAGATGAATGCCGATGCTGCTGCGCACATGGGCATCGCCGACGGCGAGATCGTCGAACTCGTGAGCGATATGGGCCGCGACCGCGTGCGCGTGGAGACGACGCCGTATCTGCATCCAGCGTGCATCTTCACCTCGGCCGCCCCCGGTGGGCGTTCGTTTGGCGCCGATGCCGGTGGCGCTCAAGCCTTGGGCGTGGGCCCGCTCGACCATACACCGTTGCGTTGGGACCCGTTGACGGGCGCCGCGCTCACCCAGGAAAACGCCGTTCGCGTGGAAAAAATCACGGCGCGCGAGGATAATGACGAGTAATTGACTCAGCTGATGTATTCGACTGATCCACGTTTCTTTTGAAAGGCCGCACATGAGCGATAGCCAGAACATGTCCGATGAGGTGCGCGCCCGCCTGCGCGCCATTCCTTCTGTCAACGAGCTGCTTGCCGAGTGGCCGGTAGTGAAGGCGGCGGGGGAGACCTGCGACGCGGTGGTGCATGCCGCTGTCACGGCCGAGCTTGACGAGGAGCGCGCTGCGATTCGTGCCGGTGCCGCTCCACGCTCTAAGCGCGAGCTGGCCTCGGCCGTCGAGTGGCGTGCCCACCGCTCTGCGCTGCCGAGCTTGCGCCCTGCCGTCAACGCCACGGGCGTGGTCATTCATACCAACTTGGGCCGTGCCCCGCTCGCGGAGTCGGCCGCCAAGGCCGTGGCCGAGGTCGCGCGCGGCTACAGCACGCTCGAGTACAGCGTGGACACCTGCTCGCGCGGGTCGCGCAAGGAGCACGCTGCACAGCTGATTCGCTCGCTTACCGGTGCCGAGGACGCGCTTGTGGTCAACAACAACGCCGCCGCGGTGCTGCTGGTGCTTGCCACCCATGCCGCGGGCAAAGAGGTTATCGTCAGCCGCGGCGAGCTTGTCGAGATTGGCGGCAGCTTTCGCATCCCCGATGTCATGGCGGCTTCGGGCGCCAAGCTTGTCGAGGTCGGCGCCACCAACCGCACGCATTTGGGCGACTACGAGCGCGCCATCACGACCGATACGGCGATGATCCTCAAGGTCCATCCTTCCAACTATCGCATCGAGGGTTT
>CAJKZO010000023.1:0-18944 GCA_905204365.1 uncultured Collinsella sp. | reverse complement strand
ATGTCGCTCGTTTTGGATATTAAGAAACGTTATCCCGGGTTTATGCTCGACATGCAGCTTGAAGCTGGCGAGGAGCGCGTGGCGCTGCTGGGCGCCTCGGGTTGCGGCAAGAGCTGTACGCTGCGCTGCATCGCCGGCGTGGAGACGCCCGACGAGGGCAAGATCGTCGTCAACGGCGTGACCTTTTTTGACTCGGCGACGGGCATCAACCTGTCGCCCCAGGAGCGAAAATGCGCCCTGCTGTTCCAAAACTATCAGCTGTTTCCCAACATGACGGTGGCCGATAACGTATGCGCCGGTGTAAAGGATGCGGGCGACGCCGCCGCGCGCAAAAAGCTCGCCGAGCGCTATCTGGGCATTTTCGGTCTGTCCGATTTTGCCGACCGCTATCCCGCGCGACTCTCGGGCGGTCAGCAACAACGTGTGGCGCTTGCCCGCATGGTGGCGGCGCATCCGGGCATTTTTATGTTCGACGAGCCCATGAGCGCACTCGATTCCTATCTTAAGAGCGCCCTCGAACAGAACATGCTCGACCTGTTCGATGTATGCAACCGCACCGTGCTCTACGTGAGCCACGACATCGACGAAGCGTGCCGCCTGTGCGGGCGCATCTGCGTGATGCACGACGGGCATGTGGAGGAGATCGGCTCCGTCGAGGACGTGGTCCGCCGTCCGCAGACGCTGGCGGCACTGCGCCTGACGGGCTGCAAGAACACAAGCCGGGCGCGCAAGATCGGCGACGAAGAAGTTGAGGCCCTCGACTGGGGCATGACCTTTAACGTGGGTCGCGAGGTTCCCGATAATGCAGCGTACCTGGGCATTCGCGCAAGCTACTTCCATGTTGACAATCGCGCGGAGCGGGGACGCAACAGCTATGATTTGCACGTGGCCCGTGTGAGCGATTCGCGCTTTGAGCGGCTGGTGCTGCTGGACGTGCCGCGCGTCGATGCGCCCACACGTCTGCAGTGGAAGGTCAACAAGGTGGGCGTGCCTGTCGACGAGCTGCCGCAAGCAGGCGAGACGCTGCGCATGCACTTCGATGCGAGTAGAATTCACCTGGTTTGTCGATAGCGCCGGGTAATGCCGCCGGGGATATAAGCCTCGGTGGCATTGTCTTGCCGCTCGCCGAATGAGGGATGACAAACTCTTATCAATCAAGATAATTATTTATTAAACGACGGAACACGACGCTGTCGTACGAATGTCAACGGTGTTCGCATGGTCGATGACCGTTGATATAGTTGACCTTAACTTGTAAAGGAGGGTGCGCACATGCCGCAGACGACATACATTCGCCGCGTTGCCGCGCGTGCCCTATATATGGCTCGGAGTCGCATATGAGCAGGTATGTTCACGGCTCCGGGAGAGACGACGCACAACTAAATAATCAGCTGCAAAGCAGGTTCCCCAAAATTCCGGGTTTAGGTACGGCTGGGTTTTCGCCGCCCACCGTGCAGCAATACCGTAGTTATCCGTATTTGGTTCGAGAGGGGAACCGTCATGGCTGAAGAATTCGATTTCCATCCGATGTGGGAGAGCCTCGGCATGAATCTTGCCGACCACGACATGCTGCTGGGCGCCGTGGGCCAGATGTACGGCGATATGTTCCTGACGCAGAACAATCGCCCCAAGTCCACGTCCTACCTGGATTTTGTCGCCACCAACATCCACAGCGGCCGCATTAAGGAGATGCTCGACAAGAAGGAGGCCGGCGAGGCCACCAAGATCGCCGGTTCGGTCTGTGTGTACGTGCCCGAGGAGATCGTGCTTGCCTGCGATGGCATCCCCGTTGGCCTGTGCTCGGGTGCCGACTGGGCGACCGACAAGGTCGAGGAGCATCTGCCGCGCAACACCTGCCCGCTCATCAAGAGCTTTGCCGGCTTTAAGCTGGGCGAGGTCTGCCCCTACATCGAGTCGAGCGACTTGGTAGTCGGCGAGAACACCTGCGACGGCAAGAAGAAGGCCTACGAGTTCTTTGCCACGCAAAAGAACATGTACGTCATGGATATCCCCAACGTGCACGACGAGTCGACGCTCGTGACCTGGAAGGCCGAGGTTAAAAAGCTTGCCGCCAAGATCGAGGAAGAGTGCGGCGTCAAGATTACGCCCGAGCGCCTGAAGGCTGCCATCCACGCCGTCAACGAGAAGCGTCGCGCCCTGCAGCGCCTCGCTGCCACGCGCGCTGCCGACCCGGCGCCCATCAGCGGTCTCGACAGCCTGCTGACCGTTCAGGCCGCCTTTATGGACGACACGCCGCGTCTGACCGGAGCCATCAACGATATGGCTGCCGAGTGCGAGCAGCGTGTCGAGGCCGGCGAGGGTGTGGCACCCAAGGGGACCAAACGCATCCTGTACACCGGTACGCCCATGGCCGTGCCCAACTGGAAGCTGTTCAACCTCATCGAGAAGGCCGGCGGCGTCGTGGTGGGCGAGGAGTCCTGCACGGGCTCGCGCTACTACAAGGACCTGGTCGACGAGTCCGGCGAGACGGTCGACGAGATGCTCGACGCCATCGCCGAGCGCTACTTTAAGATCAACTGCGCTGTCTTTACGCCCAACGACCAGCGTATGAAGGACATTGTCCAGATGGCCAAGGACCTGCATGCCGACGGTATCGTCGACGTGGCCCTGCAGTTCTGCACGCTCTACGAGATGGAGTCGTTTGCCGTGGAGAAGGCCGCCGAGGAGGCCGGCATTCCGTTTATGCACATCACGACCGACTACGCCGGCGAGGACGCCGGTCAGCTCCAGACCCGCATCGAGGCCTTCCTCGAGACAATTTAGCCGCACCTGCGTCAAGCTGTGCCGTCGGGTGTTCCTATCCACGCGATAGGGATTTCTCTGTTGCCATGCCGATCGGTGTCTGGATGCACCGCAGGGCGCCGATCGGCTTCGCATAGCTGCCGGGGCGGGGTTTTCCGCCGTCCCGGCAGATTCTATCCGTTTGTTCAGTCACGAAAGGAACTCAATGAACAACGACCTTTTCAAGGCGGGCGTTTCCCGTCGCGGTTTTCTGACTGGCTCCGCTGCCCTGTGCGCCATGGCGGGCCTCGGCCTCGCCGGCTGCGGCGGTTCGGGCGCCGAGAGCGGTGGCGCCGCTGCCTCCGGCCAGGATGTGGAGTATCGCGACGAGCTGCAGATCGCGCTTCCGGCGAGCCCGGACGGCCTCGATCCGCACACCACGTCGTCGCTTGTGACCATGGACATCATCTGCAACGTCGTCGAGCCGCTCTTTGGCCTCGATAGCGACTACGAGCCCCAGCCTGTGCTGGCCAAGGGCTATGAGGTCTCCGACGACGGCCTGACCTACACCATCAAGCTGCGCGAGGGCGTCACCTTCCACAACGGCAAGGAGTTTGGCTCCGAGGACGTTGTGGCCTCGATGAACCGCTGGCTCACCGTCAACGACCGCGCCGCGAGCCTGCTGCCCGGCGCCACCTTCGCCGCCTCGGGCGACCACGAGGTCACCTGCACGCTGACCGAGCCCGCCATCGACTTTCTAATCATCCTGGGCAACCACTCCCAGTATCCGGGTATTTTCCCCTCCGAGGTCATCGAGGCGGCGGGCGATACCGGCGTGACCGAGTACGTGGGTACCGGTGCCTACAAGTTTGTGGAGTGGAAGCAGGACCAGTACGTCCATCTCACCCGCTACGAAGACTATGTCGCCGCTCACGGCAAGGCTTCGGGCTACACCGGCAAGGTCTCCGCGCCCACCAAGGACATCTACTATCAGTTCGTGACCGAGGCCTCCACGCGCGTGAGCGGGTTTGAGACCGGCGAGTACGATATCGCTGGCGAGATCCCCACCGAGAACTACCACGATTTCGACGGCAACGACGACGTCAAGCTCTACACCCATAACGCCGGCGTTCTGACCGCCTTCCTCAACATGAACGAGGGCATCTTCGCCGACGAGGAGATTCGCAAGTGCGCCCTCATGGCTATCGACTGCGAGGCGGCCGCTCTTGCCGCCTATGGCGAGAAGGAGCTCTTCAACATCGATCCCAACCTTGGCAACCCCGAGAACACTCAGTGGGCGACTGACGCGGGCAAGAAGTACTTCAACCAGGCCGACGCCAAGGCCGCCAAGAAGGCCCTGGCCAAGACCTCCTATGCCGGTGAGACGGTCAAGCTGCTGACCACCCCCGACTACAAGGATATGTACAACGCCACCGTCGCGCTGCAGGAGCAGCTCGAGAAGGCCGGCTTCACCGCCGAGGTCGACAGCTACGAGTTCGCGACCTTTATGGACATCCGCTCCAGCAAGCCCGAGCAGTGGGACCTCTTTGTGGCCTCCACCAACTACAAGCCCATCCCGGCCCAGTCCCTCTCGGTCTCCAAGGCCTTCTATGGCCTGTCCGACGAGAAGGCGCTCAAGCTCGTGGCCGAGACCCGCACCGCCAAGGACACCGACGCCGCGGCCAAGAAGTGGGCCGAGGCTCAGGAGCGCCTCTATGAGATCGCCGTCATCGAGCCGCTTTGCCACTACGCTTCCATCACGGGCACCCAGGCAGACGTCGAGGACGTCGAGGTGCTCGACGGCGCCATCGTTTGGAATGCCAAGCGTCCGGAGTAATGCAATAGATGACGTGGCGGCTGGAGGGGTCTGGTCCCCTGTGGCCGCCACGCCCTGTCCACGTTCAGAGGGGAAATAGACGCCTCGCATGTTGAAGTACACGCTCAAACGTATAGGCGCGATGGTTCCGGTGATGCTCATCATCTCGGTCGTCGTGTTTTTGATTATCTATCTCACACCGGGTGACCCGGCCTCTTCGATGCTCGGCATGGAGGCTTCGGCTGACCAGATCGAGCGCGTCAACGAGAGCCTCGGCCTCAACGAGCCGCTGCCCCAGCGCTACGTCGAGTGGATGGGCGGCGTGCTTACCGGCGACCTGGGCGATTCGTATTTTATGCGCCAGCCCGTCACGCAGGCGATCGCCGAGCACTTTGGCCCCACGCTATCGCTCGCGCTTCTGGCACAGCTCATCGCGCTGTTGATTGCACTGCCCTGCGGCGTCGTCGCTGCCCTCAAACATGGGTCGCGCACCGACGCGGTCTTGCGCGTCGTTGCTCTTTTGGGCGTGGCGATACCCGGCTTTTTGATGGCGCTCATGCTTATGTGGCTGTTTGCCGTCACGTTGCGTGTGCTTCCGGTGGCCGGCTATGCGCCGCTATCGAAGGGCTGGTTCAGCCATTTACGCTATCTTGCGTTGCCGGCCATATCGCTTGGATGTGTTCAGGCCGCGCTGCTCATGCGCATGACGCGTGCGAGCGTTATCGAGGCCATGCAGCTCGACTGCGTCAAGACGGCGCGTGCCAAGGGCGTCTCCGAGGTTCGCGTGGTGCTGGCCCATGCCCTGCGCAACGCAGCGCTGCCGATTCTCACCTCGGTCGGCTATTCTTTTGGCGCCCTGATTACGGGCGCCGTGGTGACTGAGGCCATTTTTAACATCCCCGGTTTGGGCCAGCTGGTCACGAGCTCTATCGAGCGTCGCGACTATCCGGTGATTCAGGGCGTGCTGCTGGTCATCGCCTTGTTGAATTCGGTGATCAATCTGGTCGTCGACCTTGCCTACGGCGCTTTTGACCCGCGCGCTCGCAAATGGGGCGATGCATGATGGCAAACTTTAAGAAGGCTCTTGCCAACAAGGGGTTTGTGGTCGGTGGCTGCATTTTCCTGGCGATTGCGCTGATCGCGCTCGTCGGACCGCTGGTGTGGACGGTTGATCCCAATGCGCAGGAGATGACGTTGCGACTTTCGGCACCTTCGCCTGCGCATCCCTTTGGCTGCGATGACTTTGGCCGCGACCTGCTTGCCCGCGTCATCGCGGGCGCGCGCGTGTCGCTTGGCGTCGGCATTGCCGTCACGCTCGCGACGAGTGCGCGCGGCTTGGTGATCGGCGCCTATGCGTGCTACAACGAGAGGCTCGATCATATTCTCATGCGCATCTGCGACGGCCTTATGTCCATTCCGGGCGTGCTGCTAGCCATCGCGCTCATGGCCATGATGGGCGCCTCGGTCTGGAACGTCATCATCGCGCTCTCCATCGTCTATACGCCCAGCATGGCGCGCATCGTGCGCTCGCGTGCGATGGTGGTCAAGGAGGAGCCCTTTGTGGAGGCCCTGCGCGTGCAGGGCGCCTCGACCGCGCGCATCGTGTGGCTGCATATCGTGCCCAACGTTATGGCGCCCTTCCTGGTGCAGGCGACCTTCGTCTTTGCCGAGGCCGTGCTCTCGGAGGCCGCCCTCTCGTTTCTGGGCCTGGGTATCAAGGCGCCCGACGCCAGCTGGGGAAACATTCTGCAGGCGGGCAAGAACGTGATGCGCAAAGCCTGGTGGATGATCTTCTTCCCGGCTATCGCCATCATCGCGAGCGTGCTTTCGCTGAACCTTGCCGGCGACGGCCTGCGCGACGCCCTCGACCCCAAGACCAAGGAGGACTAGCCCATGAGCGAACATCTTTTGGACGTGCGCGACCTGTGCATCTCGTTTGTGGGCCGCGATGGCAACGCGCTGGAAGCCGTCAACAAACTCAACCTACATATCGATGCCGGCGAGATCGTTGGTGTTGTCGGCGAGTCCGGCTGTGGTAAGTCGGTGTTTGCCCAGAGTGTCATGCGCCTATTGGAGCATGAGCAGAAGATGGCCTATGAGGGCCAGATCGTGTTTGATGGCGAGGATCTGCTGGCGCGTCCGCTCAAGACGATGCGCAAGGTGCGCGGCTGCGATATCGCCATGATCTTCCAGGACCCGTTGTCCTCACTCAACCCCGTCATGACGGTGGGTGCGCAGGTTATCGAGGCGGTGCGGGCCCACCGTAAGGTGAGCCGACGCGAAGCCCGCAACGAGGCTCTATCGCTGTTGGAGCGTGTGGGAATTCGAGATGCCGCGGCTCGCTTCGACATGTATCCGGGCGATTTTAGCGGCGGCATGCGCCAGCGCGTGATGATCGCCATGGCGCTTGCCGGTCATCCGCGCCTGCTTATCGCCGACGAGCCCACCACGGCACTCGACACCACCACCCAAAAACAGATCCTCGACCTACTGCGCGACCTCAACCGCACCGAGAACATGGCGGTGCTTTTTATCAGCCATGATTTGGGTGTCGTTACGAGCATCTGCTCGCGCGTGCACGTCATGTATCTGGGCCAAATCGTAGAAGAGATCGACGCCTGCGGCCTTATGGAGCGCCCGAGCCACCCGTATGCCCAGGGGCTCATCGCGAGCATTCCGCCGCTCGAAGGCGAGCGAGTTGACACGCTGGCGGATATTCCGGGCACGGTGCCGCCGCTTACGGCAATACCCTGTGGATGCCGCTTTGCGCCTCGTTGCGCCCGGGCGGACGAGCGTTGCCGCGCGCAGGAGCCTCCGCTGTTTGCCGTGAATGCGTGCGACCGGTCTAAATGCTGGCTTGTCGAGAAAGGGGAGTGCCATGGCTGTTGATAGCGAAGCCCTGCTTAGGGTCTCACATCTGACTAAAACGTATCCCATACCGGGCTCAGGTTTTAAGCGTCAGGCCTTTACCGCCGTGGACGATCTGTCGTTTGAGATCGCACCGGGCGAGGTCTATGGCCTGGTTGGCGAATCCGGATCGGGCAAGTCGACGACTGGACGCCTGATCTGTGGTCTCGAGCGTGCGGATTCCGGCTCGATTGTCTATCGCGGGCATGACCTCGCCGCGATGTCGGAGCGCGAACGCAAGCCGTTTCGCCGCGAGATTCAGCTGGTATTCCAGGATAGCTCTACGGCTTTTGACCCGCGCAACCGTGTCGGCCGCATTTTGGAGGAGCCGCTGATTATCGCCGGCGTGCGCGATGCGGATGAGCGCCATGGGCGCGCGCTCTCGGCCCTGGCCTCGGTCGGTCTTCTGGCAGAGCATTATGACCGCTATCCGCATGACCTTTCGGGTGGACAGCGTCAGCGACTCAATCTGGCACGGGCGCTTATTTGCGAGCCGCGCCTTGTGGTATGCGACGAGCCGGTCTCGGCGCTTGACGTGTCCGTTCAGGCCCAAGTGCTCAACTTACTTCGCGACCTGCAGCGCACGACGGGCGTGGCGCTGCTGTTTATCACGCATGATATGCGTGTGGTTCGGCATATGTCCGACCGGATTGGCGTGCTCTACCACGGTCGTCTTGTCGAGGAAGGCGCGGCCGAGGACGTGATCGCGCACCCGAGCGATCCGTATACGCAGGAGCTTATCGACGCCATTTCCTAGAGGATGCTTCCTTTTGGGTATGGCGTGGATTCGTTGTTTAATTGCCGGTATATCGGTGCAAGAGAGGGGAACTACTATGGCCGATATCGAGGAACAGCCGTTGCCGCGTACGTTTGAGGAGTTCAACGAGCAGCGCAAGGCGGCGTTTATTCGCGTCAAGGATTACAAACAGGCGGGCAATCGCCTGATCGGTTTTCTGTGCAGCTACACGCCGCTCGAGATCATCGATGCCGCGGGCGCTGCAAGTGTGGCCTTGTGCGGCACATCCGACGAGGTGATCCCCGAGGCCGAGAAGGTGCTGCCGGCAAATCTCTGCCCGCTCATCAAGTCGACCTACGGCTTTGCCTACTCGCAAAAGTGCCCGTTTACGTACTTTAGCGACATGATCATCGGCGAGACCACCTGCGACGGCAAGAAGAAGATGTACGAGCTGCTCAACGAGCTCAAGCGCACGCACATTCTGCATTTGCCGCAGGGCCGCGACCGCGCCTACGAGCGCGAGGGCTGGTACGAGGAATGCCGTCTGCTCAAGGAGGAGCTCGAGAACTTCTACGGCATCACGATCACCGATGATGACCTGCGCGCTGCCGTCCGTCGTCGCAACCGCTTGCGTGCAGCCCAGCTCGACATGTTTGCGCTGCAGGCCAACCAGCCGGCGGCCATGAGCGGCGTCGACCTGATGAGCACCATGTTTGCCGGTACGTTTAGCTTTGATATCGAGGCCTATACGCAGCAGCTGGAGCAAAAGGTTGCCAAGCTGCGCGAGGCCTACGAAGCGGGCGAGCGCCCGGTTGCGGCGGACGCCAAGCGCATTCTGATCACCGGCTGCCCGGTGGGCGGCGTAATCAACAAGATCGGTCGCGCCATCGAATCCAACGGCGGTGTGGTCGTGTGCATGGACGACTGCTCGGGCGAGCGCACGGCGGCCATGATGATCGACCCGGAGGCTCCCGATATCCTGCGCGCCATCGCCGACCGCTACCTTGACATCAACTGCTCGGTCATGACGCCCAACGACGGCCGTATGGAAAACACGCTGGCCATGTGCGAGAAGTATCATGTCGATGGCGTAGTGGAGAGCGTGCTCCAGGCGTGCCACACCTTTAACGTGGAGAGTGCGCGCATGCAGGAGGCCGTCGAGGGTGCGGGTATTCCGTATATGAAGATCGAGACCGACTACAGCAACGGCGACATGGGCCAGATCGAGACGCGCATCGCCGCCTTCATCGAAACCCTCTAGCTTCCTCAGGCACCGGATCTTGCCCCTCAAACCGTCGCTTGCGTACCCAAAGTACGCTGCGCTCCTCTTTCGGGGCAATCTCCGGCACCTGAGAAACCTAGAGCTAAGGCGCCTGAACGCGCCGCTGTCTTTGATGTTTAGATTGGGGGAGAGCCATGATAGGGATCGGGATCGATATCGGGTCTACAGCGGCTAAGGCCGCTGTGGTCGATGGAGAGGGTTCGGTGGCGTGGACGAGCGTGCAGCCAACCGGGTTCTCGTCGGTCGATGCGGCCGAGCGTCTGCGCGGCGAGCTTGCCGCGGCTGGCTATGACGTGGCTGCCGACGACGTGCGCGTGATCGCGACCGGATATGGTCGCGTTGCCGTGCCCTATGCGCACAAGGTCGTGACCGAGATTACCTGCCACGGTACCGGTGCCGTGCGCCTGTTTGGCGATCACGGCACCGTGATTGACGTGGGCGGCCAGGGTACCAAGGTCATCCAACTCAAGGGCGGTCGCGTGGCCACGTTCGCCATGAACGACAAGTGCGCCGCCGGCACGGGGCGCTTTTTGGAGATCATGGCCGACCGCCTAGGCATTTCCCAGCAGCAGATGGCCGACCTGGCGCGTTCCGGCGAGCCCACCAAGATCAGCAGCATGTGCACGGTGTTTGCCGAAAGCGAGGTTATCAGCCTGCTCGGTCGCGGTGAGTCGCGCGAGAACATTGCGCGTGGCGTGATCGACAGCGTGGTCTCGCGCGTGGCGACCATGGCCGGGCAGGCGGCAGGCGCCCCGTACTACCTGACGGGAGGCCTGTGCGAGAACGCCTTCGTGGTGGAGCGGTTGGGCGAGCTACTGGGGTCGCCGGTGACCACCTCGCCCCAGGCTCGCTTTGCCGGCGCCATCGGTGCGGCTGTCCGCGCCGCCGCCTTGGCCTAGGGGTGTACCGCGACATGCGCATCCTCAATATCTCGGCACAAAAACCAGATAGCACCGGCAGCGGCACCTACCTTGCCGCGCTCGTGCGCGAGCAGATCGAGACGGGGCATCGCGCCGCCGTGCTTTGCGGCGCGGCACCGGGTGATACCCAAGGCGAGCTGGACCGGCGTGCTGCCGTGTTTGCCGTACCGTTCGAGTCGCCCGAGCTGCCGTTTCCCATCTGCGGTATGTCCGATGTCATGCCCTATCCCTCCACGCGCTATCGTGACCTGACGCCTTCGATGCTCAAGGCATTTGAGCGGGCATTTGCTGCAGCAATCGATCGGGCGGTGGCTGAGTTTCGGCCCGATCTGGTGCTCTGCCATCACCTGTATCTGGTGACCGCATTGGCGCGCGAGTGCGTCCGGGGCGTGCCGGTTGTTGCCGTGTGCCATTCGACCGACCTGCGCCAGCTGCGTTCGCATGCGCTCGAGCGCGATCGCATCGTAAGTGCGGTTCGTCGGCTCGATGCCGTCTTTGCTCTCCATGCTGAGCAGGCTGAGCAGATTGGCCTGGTGTGCGGCGTCGATGCCGATCGCATCCACGTGATTGGAACGGGTTACGACCATCGCGTCTTCTGCAGTGACGCAAGCGTGGCGAGGCAGCCGGGATCGCTTGTGTACGTGGGCAAGATTTGCTTTAAAAAGGGCGTCGAGTCGCTGGTTCGAGCTGTGTCATTGCCGATTGACGATGGCGTCCGCTCATCTGGCTTGGTACTTGTGGGCGGCCGCGGTGACGATGCCGAGTACGCGCGTATCGAGCGCTTGATCGCGGCCTCGGATGTGCCGGTGACGCTGGCGGGGCGCCTGGATAGCGATGAACTCGTGCGTGCCTACCGCAGTTCCGACGTCTTTGTGCTGCCTTCGTTTTACGAGGGTCTGCCGCTCGTGACGATCGAGGCCCTCGCGTGCGGCTGCAAAGTTGTGGCGACCGATTTGCCCGGCGTTCGTCCCTGGATGGAGGCGATGCTTCCCGGCGCTCCCGTGACGTGGGTGGCGCCGCCGCGTATGACGGATGTCGACACGCCCGAGGCGGCCGACCTTCCGTTGTTTGAGCGCGCACTGGCAGATGCTATCGCGCAGGCGCTTGCGGATCCGCCTTCGACGTTCGAGCCGTCGGCGGTCTCTTGGGAAGCGTGCCTGGGGCGTATACTTAAAGTCGTTGATTTGTTGGAAGGGGGTTCGTATGGCTAAGGACACCATGAGGCTCACGTCCATGACGGCCGCGAGCGGTTGAGCCGCTAAGTTGGCTCCCGGAGCCCTCGCCCAGGTCCTGGGCGACTTGCCCAATGTGCATAACGACAACCTGCTCGTGGGGTTCGATACCTCCGACGATGCGAGCGTCTTCCGCGTAGGGGAGAACCTGGGGCTTGTGCAGTCCATCGACTTCTTTCCACCGATGGTCGACGACCCGTTTCTGTTTGGCCAGATCGCCGCGGCCAACTCGCTGTCGGACATCTACGCCATGGGCGGGCGGCCGAGCCATGCCATGAACCTGCTCTGCATACCCAGTTGTCTGGGCATCGAGGTTGCCGGTCAGATTCTGGCGGGCGGCGCCGACAAGTGCGTCGAGGCGGGTTGCTCCATCGCGGGCGGCCATACCATCAACGACGACGAGCCCAAGTACGGCCTGTCCGTGAGCGGCTTTGTCGCGCTCGACCGCATGCTCGCCAACAGCGGCGCACGCGTGGGCGATGTTCTGCTGCTGACCAAGGCGATCGGCTCGGGCATCATCACCACGGCCATTAAGGGCGAGCTTATCGAGCAGGACGAGGCCGCAGCCATGTTTGACTCGATGCGCACCCTCAACGAGGCCCCGATTCGTCTGGCCGAGGGACTCGAGCTTCACGGCTGTACCGACATTACGGGCTTTGGCCTGATCGGGCACGCGTGTGAGATGGCCGAGGGCTCGGGCGTGCAGGTTGAGCTTGCGTCGGGGGCGGTGCCGCTCTTTGACCAGGTGCTCGATATGGCGCGTCTGGGCATTATCCCCGCGGGCTCCTACCGCAACCAGGACTTCTTTGGCCCGCGTGTGGCTGCCGACGAGGACCTGGAGCCGGGTATGCTCGACGCGCTGTACGATCCGCAGACTTCGGGTGGTTTGCTTATTGCGGCGCCTGCTGCCGATGTGGATGAGCTTGCGCGCCGTCTGCATGCCGAGGGACGTATCGCCGCCGTCGTCGGTCGAGCGTGCGAGCCGGTGCCAGGCGGTCCTGCCGTCCACGTTGTCCGTTAACGACACGTTTATTGAGCTATGTACCGTTCTAAAACGATTTATTCGAAAGGAAAAACTATGTCTACCAAGATTGAAGTCAATGCCATGGGCGATGCCTGCCCGCTGCCCGTCGTCAAGACGCTCAAAGCCCTGAAGCAGCTCGATGGCGAGGGTGCCGTGGTGACCTCGGTCGATAACGAGACCGCTGTCAAGAACATCTCCAAGATGGCGCAGGAGAAGGGCTGCACGGCCTCGGTCGAGAAGGTTTCTGACGCCGAGTGGCACGTAACCGTGGCGACCTCTGGCGCCGTTGCCGTGGCCGATCCCGAGCAGGATGGCGCTGCCTTCTGTGATGCCGGCACCGGCAAGGGCAAGCTTGTCATTTCCGTCTACACCGACTGCATGGGCCGTGGCGACGACGAGCTGGGCCACAAGCTCATGAAGGCCTTCATCTTTGCCGTGACGCAGCAGGAGGAGCTGCCCGCGACTATGCTGTTCTACAACGGCGGTGCCAAGCTCACCGTCGAGGGCTCGCCGGTGCTCGATGACCTGAAGGGCCTGGCCGAGCAGGGTGTCGAGATCCTTACCTGCGGCACCTGCCTGGACCACTATGGCATTAAAGACCAGCTTGCGGTGGGCGAGGTCACCAACATGTACGTGATCGTGGAGAAGATGGAGCAGGCCGTGCGCGTCGTGCGCCCGTAGCGTATTGGTTGGAGTTGCCATGAGGGAGAAGCGCCCGGCGCTTGTCATCACGTTTCCCACCACGGCGGCCGCCATGGGCTGCGAGTCCCTGTGCATCGAGCGCGGCCTTCCCGGGCGAACGATTCCCGTGCCCGGGGAGGTCGCCGCTGGCTGCGGTCTGGCGTGGAAAGCCCTGCCTGCAGATGAGGAACTGCTACGCGGCGAGCTTGCCGCGGCAGGCGTTCCCACCGAGGGCTTTACCGTGATCGATATGTGGGAGGTCGTGCGATGATCTACCTGGATAACGCGGCGACGACCATGCACAAGCCGCAGACGGTCATCGATGCGGTGACGCAGGCGATGTGCTCGCTCGGCAATGCCGGGCGCGGTGCCACGTCGGGTGCCCTCGATGCCGCTCGTACGATTCACGCTTGCCGCGCCAAGCTTGCGCGCCTTTTTGGTTGCCCGAGGGCGGACCATGTGTGTTTTACGCCCAACTCCACGGCGGCGCTCAACACCGCCATCAACGGGGTGGTGCGCCCCGGCGACCGCGTGGTCACGACGGTGCTTGAGCACAATTCCGTGCTGCGTCCGCTCAATCGCTTGGCGACGGAGCAGGGTGTGACGGTTGAGCATGCGGGTTGCGATGCGAGCGGCGTGCTCGACTACGACGAGCTCGAGCGGCTGGTCACGTCCGGTACGCGCGCCGTGGTGGTGACGCACGCCTCCAATGTGACCGGTAACGCGGTCGACATTGCGCGCGTGGTGGCCATCGCGCATGCGGCCGGCGCGCTGTTGATCGTCGATGCCTCTCAGTCTGCCGGCACGGCGCATATCGATATGCAGGCCATGGGGCTCGACGTCGTGTGCTTTACCGGCCACAAGGGGCTCATGGGTCCGCAAGGGACCGGCGGGCTGGCCGTGGCGGAGGGCATTGACGTGGTTCCGTGGGCCATGGGCGGCACGGGTGTGCACAGCTTCGATGCACTGCAGCCGCTTGAGTGGCCCACGCGCCTTGAGGCGGGCACGCTCAACGGTCACGGCATCGCGGGACTTTCTGCCGGCCTCGACTTTATCGACGCCCAGGGTGGGGTCGAGGCGATTGCTGCCCACGAGCGTGCGCTCGCTGATCGCTTCCTTGCCGGTGTGCGCGAAATCCCCGGCATTGCGCTCTACGGTGCGTTTGATCAGCCCGTGCGCTCGGCGATCGTCTCACTCAACGTGGGCGATATCGATTCGGCCGAGATCTCGGACGCGCTCATGCAAGGGTGGGGGATTGCGACGCGCCCCGGCGCCCATTGCGCTCCGCTCATGCACCGCGCGCTGGGAACCGAGCGCCAGGGTGTCGTCCGATTCTCGTTTGGCTATTTCAATACGGCCGAGGAAGTCGACACCGCGATTGACGCTTTGCGCGATTTAGCCTGCTAGAGCGTATATACTTGCGGGACGGGTGTTTTTGCCCGTCCCGTTTTTGTTTCGACCCGAAAGGTGTGCCTATGGCCTCATCCGCCCCGCGCGGCCTGCGCTCCGACCATGTCGTTACCGTCGGCATTGCGCTGTTCTCGATGCTCTTTGGCGCCGGTAACCTCATCATTCCGCCGTTGCTGGCACTTCAGGCCGGTACCGCCACGCCACTTGCCATGATTGGCTTTTTGATTGCTGCCATCGGCCTGCCTGTTATGGGCTTTATCGCCGTGGCGCTCGCCGGAACGGCGCGTGAGCTTGCCGGCCGCGTGCACCCCAAGTTCGGTGAGTTCTTTGTCGCGGCGGTGTATCTGGCCATCGGCCCGTGCCTGGCTATTCCGCGCACGAGCTCCACGGCCTTCGAGATGCTGGTGCCGCTGCTGCCCGAGGGCGTCTCGCTCGGTACGGCTCGCCTGGTGTTTGCCGTTGGCTTCTTTGTCGTCGCGTTTGCGCTCACGCTGCGCCCGGGTGTCATCACACGCGTGCTCGGCCGCATTACGGGCCCCGCGCTCATTGCGCTCATTGTGCTGGTCGTGGGTGCTGCCGTGATCTCGCCGCTGGGACCGGCTGCCGCGCCTCAGGCTCCTTACGATGCAGGCGCCGCCGTGCAGGGCTTTCTGACTGGCTATCAGACCATGGACCTGCTCGCGTCGCTCGCCTTCGGCATCATCATCGCCGAGACCATCCACGAGTTGGGTGTTACCGATGACAAGCGCGTGGCCTTCGAGATTTCGCGTTCCGGTGTGATCGCCGGCGTGCTCATGGCCATCATCTACTGCGGCTTGGGCCTTGCCGGTATGCAGCTCGGCACCGTGATGCCCGACGCTACCAACGGCGCCGCCATCCTCGCCCGTTCGGCCTCCATGCATTTTGGGCTTGCCGGCACGGTCGTGGTCTTTGCGATCTTTTTCCTTGCCTGCATGAACGTGTGCATCGGTCTTATTAGCTGCTGCTCGCGTTACTTCTGCGAGACGTACGTGGTTGAAGGGGGAGTGGAGGCCTCCGAGGAGGCCATGCGCCGTCCCTTTGCGGTTCTCGCCTTTGTGTTCGCGGCGTTTTCGTGCGTGCTCTCCAACGTGGGTCTCGACGTGATCCTTATGTTCTCGGTGCCCATGCTCAATGCCCTGTATCCCGTTGCCATTGTGCTGGTACTTATGGGTTTGGTACACGGCTTTTGCGACGCTCATCCGCAGGTGTGGGTCTGGGTCGGCGGCGTGGTCGCCGTGCAGAGCGTGATCACCTCGGTCCGCGATGCGTTCGTTGCGGGCGCGTGGCTGCCGTTTGATGCGCTACCCCTGGCAGACATCGGTGCCGCGTGGGCGCCGGTTGCCGTGGTTGCCTTTGTGATCGGTCTGCTCCATAGTCGTTTTGTCGCACATTCGAGGAGCTAAGGCATCAATGCTTGCACAGGCGGGGAGTCTCCCCTATAATTTCCTTCGCTTTGGGACACGCAAGGTTTAGACCTTAGCTGTTCAACACCTTCGGGACGTGGCGCAGTTTGGTAGCGCGCCTGCTTTGGGAGCAGGATGTCGCAGGTTCAAATCCTGTCGTCCCGACCATATCTTGCGGGCGTAGTTCAATGGTAGAACCCCAGCCTTCCAAGCTGATGACGCGGGTTCGATTCCCGTCGCCCGCTCCATAGGATAGTTTTAACGGCTTTGGCTCCATTTGGTGCCAGAGCCGTTTTCATAAGCGTGCTGGGCGACGGGAATCGAACCCGGCAGGGTGCGAAGCTGAGAAAATGCGTGAGCATTTTCCAGCGCAGCACGCAAGGGCCAATGGCCCGCAGCGAAACAAGGGTTTGCGAAGCAAACCCTTGGACTTCCCGTCGCCCGCTCCACAAGATAGATGAATGGCTCTGGTTCCTTTTGGGACCAGAGCTGTTTTCATATACATGCCGGGGATCCCACATCCCCTCCTAAGTTGCGGTGAAATACGGACTGTTTTGGGCTTTTATGGCCCATGTAGTCCGTATTTCACCACAACTATTTGTAAGGTTGGGTTTTGATGCCGTTGGGAGGGTCGTAGCGACCGTCTACCGAGAGTGGAAATATTTTTTGAAGCTCTGACCTGCGGCGTCAAGCTTTTGGTCAGCTTTTGGCAAGGCCTGCGGACGGAAGCATGCGATAGCGTAATGATATTCTCTCCGCCGTGATGGTTATGGGGTTGGCCATGCTCGATAAAGGCAAACATTTTCCGCAGTCATATGCAAGGATGCTATTCTCGGCCGTTGGAATTCATCAAGATGGACAGCTGCTTATAACAATTGATCCTTGGGATGAACGCCGTGCGCGTGAGCTTATGCAGGAAGAGGTCATGCTTCGTCTTTACAACCACGTGTATGCTGATCCGGTCTATTGGAATAATCTTGGGGCTGAAGATCGCATCTTTCAGCTGGCATCCGCTATTGCGGTCGTTGAACCGGATGCTGTGGTTTGCGGATCGACAGCAGCGCTGCTCTACGGCATCGGCTCGGCGTATGCGCTTCTGGATAAAGTGCAAGTACTGCTGCCACGGTCTACAAGGCGTGATACGTATGAGTTCGTTGAATACAAGCGCTGGCGGGCGGGCGAAGTGTGGCGGCTAGGTGTGTTTACTCTGACGGATCCGTGTCGAACGGTTGTTGATATCGCTCGAACGAGCGCCTTTCGCTATGCGCTGGGCTATGTCGATGGCTTGGCTCGTGAGTACGATGTCGAACGCGAAGAGCTGCGAGCATATGCGCAGGCAAATTGCCGAGGGTTGCATGGCATCGCGCGTGTTTTTGACGTTTTTGAGTATATGGACGGCAGATCAGACAATGGCGGCGAGTCTGAGGCGAGAGCAGCGATGATTCTCGCTGGGGTTGCCGCGCCCGAGCTTCAAGTTGAGATAACGCGACCGGGAAACGCTGGCTATTATCTAGCAGATTATGGCTGGCAGATGCCAGACGGCTCATGGACGCTGGCAGAGCTGCATGGGCTAGGCAAGTTTGAAGACGAGGCTCAAAATGATCCAGAGCGGGCGGCGGCAAAAACGTATCGAGCGGCCCTCATGCGCGACGCGAACCTTCGCGCCATGGGCCACAACGTCATTCATTTCAAACTCTCGGACACCTACGACGTAGAATCGTTCGGTGCCATGATGCGCGGTTACGGCATTCCGACAACAAAACCCTACGCCGAATCCCGATAGCGAAATCGTTCTCGGTCCACCTTCAATAAGTTGCGGTGAAATACGGACTGTTGAGGCCTTTAAAGGCATAAAAAAAGTCCGTATTTCACCGCAACTTAGGAGGGGATGGGGTTAGCTGCGGGGGTGGTGGCGGAGCTTGTCGATAGTGGCGTCGGTGCTGCGACTGCGGGCGTCGGCGGCGGTTTGGCGTTTACGGCGGTAATCGATCATGCCTTGGATGATGGGCTTGCCAAAGCTCACGACATCATCGTTGTAGATGGCGGTTCGGGCTGCGAGGAGGCAGTCGGAAAAGCCCATATGGGTCTTGCCAAAGAGTTTGACGGCAAGGGCGACAACGGTGGGCTCGTCGACCATGACGTCATCGAGCAGCCTTCTCATGGCCGTAGCAATCTCAGCGCGGGGAACCTTATAGACGTCGCGCAGCGTGACCACGACGCGCGTGATGATCTCGGGGTAGACACGAGCAGTGCGCGTGGCGATGACCTTGGCGGCGCGCGGTGACAAAACTTCGTCGTCGTCAAGCAGGTAGCGTAGGATGACGGTCTCGTCGATGATGATGCTACTCATGGATATCTACTTCCTCGGGACCCAAAATCGAATCGTCGCTTTCTGTGGCAAGGTATTCAATCCAGGCATTGCGCTCCTCGGAGCGGCGATTGGGGTCACCATATGCTTTGAGCGATCCATAGGCGGCGGTGCCGTCCTTTGAGCGCACGGCGACCGGCTGAAAGGGAAGCTTGCGCATCAAAATGCTCTGCGCGACAAAAAGACGGACGGCCTCGGCGAGCGATGTGCCCATGGCGTCGTAGAGACGCTCGGCATGCTGCTTGTCTTCCTCGCGAATGCGCACCTGCAGGATGGCTCTTTTTTGAGTCGATGACATCACTGGCCCCCTTAATGAGCGTGCAATATGAATGGTCAAATACAGCATTAGCTAATAATAGCCAATGTTATAACCACTGCTTTATTGCACTCAAGTTAATGAGC
>CAJKZO010000022.1:0-19032 GCA_905204365.1 uncultured Collinsella sp. | reverse complement strand
TGGTCGACGCGCTGATCACGAACTTCCATGTGCCGCGCTCCACGCTCATGATGCTCGTGAGCGCGCTTGCCACCCGCGACCAGATCATGGATGCCTACGCCGCTGCTATCGAAGAACGTTATCGCTTCTTCAGCTTTGGTGACGCCATGCTCATTTTGTAGGTTACGGCGTTTTACAAACGCCGTAACCGGTCGACGCTGCAAACCCGCCAGAGCGGCAATCTGCCTTTCAACTTCGGCGGCATGACCAGAAGGTCAATGCCGCCTCGTTTCAAGGCACCTTGCTCGCTCTGGCGGGTTTTCGCTGACTTTGCCAAGGCATCGGTGTCACCGTTGTTGACACTTGGGGACGTTCCTTTTGTGCCGGCACTTGGGGACACTCCTTATTTCAAGAGATTGGTGCAAGAGGGATAGGTTGCCTTGCGCCAATCTAAATAAGTTGCGGTGAGATAGTTCTTGAATTGGCTTATTTGATGGCTAAACAGGAACTATCTCACCGCAACTGAGTTGAGGCGTTATTTGGCGGCGGGTTTACTTGCTCGCGAAGAGCCAGATCAGGATGATCACGAGGACTACGGCGACAATGCAGACGATGGCGCCGGTGAATTTGATGCGCGAGTCGCGGGTACGCTCGCGCACCGCGTTCTCGGTGGCCTCGAGCTGGGCGACTTCTCGCTCGGTCTCGGCGTGTTCGGCTTTGTCTCGGGCCAAGGATCCTGCAAGCGACTCAGTGATCTCTGGGTGGTCGTGTACTTCGGTCGCCTGTTCGATGATCGACTGCGCATGTGCGGCATCTGCTTGGGCGTTGGCGATGGTCTGCTCCTGGTCGCGGTGTGCCTTGTCCTCGGTGGCGATCTTCTCGCGCAGTTCGCGCTGACGAGTCGCGGCGGCTGTCTTTGCCGTCTGCAGCTCGTCGCGCGCGGCATCGGCTTCGGTCGTCACGGCTTGGTGCGCGCGTTTTGCGTCGGCGATAGGGGCTTGAGCCTGCTCGACGGCCTGCTCGGCTGCGGCAAGCGAGTGCTCAAGGTCGGCGGTGATGCGCGGGACATCTTCTTCGGCTTTACGCAGGGCATCTGCCGTGTCGGAGATCTGCATCGAGAGCTCGCTGGTGCGCACCGTATAGTTGGCGGGATTTGCCGAGGGATTGCGTTGCAGCTCGGCATACTCATGACGCAGCGTCTCGAGCTGGGCGCGCGTGGCGTCGACGGTTTGTTGCGCGGCCGCAATGCCGGCGTCTCGCTCGGCCTTCACCTTGTCGCGGATGCGCTTGGAATCCTCAAGACGTCGAACGAGGCGGTTGCCGGTCTCGCGCGAGCTCGCCTCGCGGGCCTCCACGGCATCGAGCGCGGCCTTCAGGCGGAGCTCAGTCGCGTCATCCTCTGTCTTCATTTGTTCGAACTGCCCCTTGAGGTCTGTCGCTTTGGCGGCGTGGGCATCACGGTCAATCTCGGCTGCCGCAGCGGTCTTTTGCGCTGTGGCGATCGTCTGACGCTGGTCGGCGACGATCTGGTCGTAGCGGCCTGCGATATCCTGGCGCGTCTCGAGTTCCTCGGCCTGATCGGCAATGCGCTGCTCAAGTTCGGCCAGGTGGGCGCGGGCATCGGCAAGTGCCTTTTTCGCGGCATTCATCTCGCGCATGGCCGAGGCGCCCTGGGCGATAAAGGTGCCCACGGCGTTCGCGGTGTTCGAGACAGCGGTCCCCAGATCGCGGCTCGCGGCGGGGGAGTGCGGGGCGGTCGGGCGAGCGGTGCCGGCAGCGTCCACATCGGCAGCCTGCGGCGCGGCGATATTGCCGGTACCGCCCTCGACCACAGAAAAGCCTGCTGCGTGCGGATCGACCGCATCGGCGCCAATCGTGGGATGCTCGAGCTGCAGAAACGAGGGCATGGTACTGCCCTGGTCGGCAACCGGAGTCTCGCCGGGCACAAAGGTCGAGGCCGCCTCGGCGGCCTCCTCTTCCTCGGCATCAATATCGGCATCGGCGACGGCGTCTTTCATCGCTTTGACGGCATCCATCATGGAGTCCATGACGGCATCGAGCTCTTCTTCCGAAGACACCTCGATGGGGCCCGCAGCTTGTGGAGCGGCGTCCTGTACGGGGGCGTCGTCCCGAGCGGGCGCATCGTCATTTTGCTCGTCGGCGCTTTCTGCGGCAGGGGTTTCCGCCGTAGCGCTTTCGTCTAAGATGGGGTCGTCGATGTCAATACCATCGCAGGTCACAGCGTCAGTATCTGCGATGACGTCTGCGGAATCATCAATATGCTGTTGAGTCTGGGGGTCCAGCTCGTCTGTCATAGGCATGTGCTCCTCATCGTTGTTTGTCACCCTATGATAAAGTCTCGCGCCGACATCCCGTGCCCCGCAGCAAAGTTTCAAAACGTGTTCGATGACTCGTTTGGGTGACAAATAATTCAGCCTCTTTGTCCAGTTCGTGCTTGACATTCCCTTCGCCGAAAGACGTTGCACCGTTCGCCTGCCATGGGCTTTATTTTTCACTTGAACCCGCTAAAGTTGCATTTCAGCTTTTGGCGCGTGAAGTTGGATGCGCGCAGTCGACGGGTGAGCCCGTCGCGATTTGAAAGGACTTCGTATGGGACTTTTCACTGGTAAGACCGTAATCGTTACCGGCGGCGGCAAGGCCACGCTTAAGGACGGTTCCGCTGGCTCCATCGGCTACGGCATCGATATCGCATTTGCCAAGGAGGGCGCGAACCTCGTCATCACCGGCCGCAACGTCGCCAAGCTCGAGGCCGCCAAGGAGTCTCTCGAGGCCGAGTACGGTGTCAAGGTTCTGCCTGTTCAGGCCGATGTCTCGGCCGGTCAGGACAACGAGGCCGTTGTCCAGAACGTCATCGACAAGGCCATTGAGGAGTTCGGCCGCATCGACGCCGTCGTCAACAATGCTCAGGCTAGCGCCTCGGGCGTGACCATCGCCGATCACACCATGGATCAGTTTAACCTGGCCATTTACTCCGGTCTGTATGCTACCTATCTGTACATGCAGAAGGCCTATCCGCACCTGAAGGAGACCAAGGGCTCCGTGGTCAACTTTGCCTCGGGCGCCGGCCTGTTTGGCAACTATGGCCAGTGCAGCTATGCTGCCGCCAAGGAGGGCATCCGCGGCCTGACCCGCGTTGCCGCCAACGAGTGGGGCAAGGACGGCATCAACGTCAACATCGTGTGCCCGCTTGCTTGGACCGCTGCGCTCGAGAACTTCCAGGATGCCTATCCCGAGGCGTTCAAGGCCAACGTCCACATGCCGCCGGCTGGTCACTACGGCGACGTCGAGAAGGAAATCGGCCGCGTGGTCGTTCAGCTCTGCGGTCCCGACTTTAAGTACATGAACGGCGAGACCGTCACCCTCGAGGGTGGCATGGGCCAGCGTCCTTAAGGGTTACGGCGTTTTGCCAAACGCCGTAACGGGCCGACGCTGCGCGGTCACCAGAGCGACAACTTGTCATTCAAAGAGGACGGCATGACCAGAAGGTCTATGCCGTCCTCTTTTCATGCCAATTTGTTCGCTCTGGCGACCGCTCGCTGGCGTTGCCAGGGCATCGGCGTTTGCGTTGCTGACGAAAAGTAGTCGTTGGGGACGTTCTTAAATGACTAGTCGAAGGGGACGGTCTTGTCGGCACTTGGGGACAGTCCCTAAGTGCCGGCAGATTGGGACACTCCTTTGCAAGATGGCGCTGAAGGCTGTCCCCAACAACTAGTCGTTTAAGAACGTCCCCAACGGCTAGTTGTTTAATGCGCCAGTTTCTGTCGAGTCGGTGCTGCTTGCGGGTTGCCCGTATAATGGTTTGCGTATGAACCGCAACCAAGGAGTTCCAGTTTATGGACCAGAGTCTTTTTAAATTCGACCTGATCGCCGAAGACCCGACGACGCACGCGCGTGCCGGCGTGCTGCACACCCCGCACGGCGACATCGAGACGCCGATCTTCATGCCCGTGGGCACCAAGGCAAACGTCAAGGGTATTCCTACCGAGACCGTCAAACAGCTCGGCGCCCAGATCGTGCTTGCCAATACCTATCACCTGTCCATGCGTCCCGGCGAGGACACCATCGCCGAGCTGGGCGGACTGCACAAGTTCATGAACTGGCACGGCCCCATCCTCACCGACTCGGGCGGTTTCCAGGTCTTCAGCCACAACGATGCCGTCAAGCTCACCGACGAGGGCGTGCGCTTTATCGTCAACGATTACGACGGTCGCCACGTGTTCTGGACGCCTGAGGACAACATGGAAATCGCCATGAAGCTCGGTTCCGACATCTGCATGCAGCTCGACCAGTGCCCGGGCTATCCCGCCACGCGCGCCTACGTTGAGCGCGCCGTTGAGCTGTCGAGCATGTGGGCTGAGCGCTGCTATAAGGCGCATACCCGCGATGACCAGGCGCTCTTTGGCATCGTTCAGGGCGGTATGCACCTGGACCTGCGCTTGCGCTCGCTGCGCCATCTGGAGGAGTGCGGCGACTTCCCCGGTTACGGCATTGGCGGCTACTCGGTGGGCGAGGACCACGAGACCATGTTCGAGACCCTGGCACCACTCGTAAGCGAGTACATGCCCAAGCACAAGCCGCGCTACCTGATGGGCGTCGGCAACCCCACCACCCTCGTGCGCGGTGTGGGCGTGGGCATCGACATGTTCGACTGCGTGCTGCCGACGCGCACGGGCCGCATGGGTACGGCGTTCTCCAGCGAGGGTCGCCTCAACTTCCGCAACGCTCGCTTTGCGCACGACGATGGCCCCATCGATCCCACCTGCACCTGCCCGGTGTGCACGGGCGGCTACAGCCGCGCACTCATTCGCCACATGGTCACGCAGAAGGAGATGCTCGGCGGCATTCTGCTGTCGATGCACAACATCTACTACCTGCTCAACCTTATGCAACGTGCCCGCCAGGCCATTATCGAGGGCCGTTACGGCGCGTTCGTGAGCGACTGGATGAACAGCCCTGCCGCGGTGGATTACTAAGAGCAGCACGGGCGCTTGCAGAGCGCGGGCAACGGCAAGGGGCGAGCGCCGGCCGGTCATCACGTTTGCTAACACCGCTTGCGCGACCGATGACCGATAGCTTGCAAGCACTTGATACATCGTGGGTACCATACCGAATAGTTGATGTTCGGGCGGGTGTTTGGCGCATGGCGTCGACCCCGCCCGTTTTTCTTTTTCTCGATAGGAGCACCCATGATTAAGAACGAGAATGTCGAGGGCGAGCCTGCCTACGACGAGACGTACCGCCGCGGCCCCGTGGTCATGCGCGGCCCCATGATTCCTAAGGACAACACCTACGCCAACCTGCTGGCGCCCGAAGATTCTACCGACTGGTTGCATGCCGATCCGTGGCGCGTCCTTCGTATTCAGGCAGAATTCGTCGATGGCTTTGGCGCGCTTGCCGAGCTCGGGCCCGCGGTGACCATCTTCGGCAGTGCCCGCACGCCCAAGACCGATCCGCTCTACAAGGCGGCGCGCACGGTCGGCCGCAAGATCGCGCAGCGCGGCGTGGCGGTTATCACCGGTGGCGGCCCCGGCATCATGGAGGCGGCCAACAGGGGAGCGGCGAGCGTCAACGGCAAGTCAGTTGGCTTGGGCATTGAATTGCCGCACGAGCAGGGGCTCAACAAATACGTGAACCTCGGTATGGACTTCCGCTACTTCTTTGTGCGCAAGACCATGTTCGTCAAATACAGCTCGGGCGCCATCGTGTTTCCCGGCGGGTTTGGCACGCTCGACGAGATGTTCGAGGTGCTCACGCTGGTGCAGACGCACAAGGTCAAGCGCATGCCGCTCGTGCTGGTGGGCAGCGAGTACTGGCAGGGCCTGTTCGACTGGCTCAACGGCCCGGTAATGAGCGCCGGTATGATTAGCCCGCTCGACCCGGATCTGGTACACATTACCGACGACCTCAACGAGGCCGTTGACATTGCGCTCAGCGGGTTGATGTAGAGCAATCGTGTCTACCGCGACATGAATATGCATGGCAATCTGATGCTATCTAACGTCAGGTTGCCATTTATATTGGGTATACTGATGCAAAAGACGAGGGCTAGGAGGTCGCGTATGTCTACTGCAACGGTTAAGCCTACGACGGTTCGCCTCGAAGAGGGGCTCAAGGAGCAGGCGACTGAGTTCTTGGATTCGGTCGGCCTCAGCCTCAATTCCTATCTCAATCTTGCCGTTCGGCAGCTGGTAAATCAGCGAAAGATTCCTTTTGAGATTGTAGGAAGGGCGGAGATGCCCAACGAGGCGACGAGGCGTGCCATGGTGATCGCCGAGGCTCATGAGTTGGGGATTTTGCCGGACGATAGCCCGTCATTCAATAACGCTGATGAGCTTATGTCATTCCTCGATGAGGAATAGCGATGTTCGAGATTAAAGTCGAGGCTCAATTTAAGGCGGACTACAAACGAACGATGCGCATGCATCCGCAGCTAAAAAGTGAGTTTAAAGCGGCGGTTGCAGAGCTTGTGGCTCATGGGTCACTTCCGGCGGAGTATGGCGCCCACGAGCTCTCAAACCCGGGCGGAAACTACAACGGCCACATCGATTTCCACCTATCCGATGGCTTGGTCGATGTGGTCGTTCTTTATCTTCCCCATAAGACTAACCCAGTGATTAGGCTGGTAAGAATGGGCGCTCATCAGGAGTTGTTTCAGGGTCCGCTGGGCTGATCGCTGATTTCTAAGTTGCGGTGGAATGGGGATTGATTTGCGGTCGATTGGCCAAAAACAGTCCCTATTTCACCGCAACTGATAGGCGCGCCCCGTTCGCTGCTGCGGCCCCCGGTTCTCCTCATTGCTGGATTTCGCTCAAAAACTCAGCGGCGACTTCGTTGCTTTTGAAACGGATGCTGCGGTCTTCTTTCTTGGGGAATGCCAGCAGCGGGATAGTCCCGTACCAGACAGTTTCCTCGTCAATCACGGCCGCGCACAGCCGCCCTTTGGCCTTGACGGAATAGTCGACGTTCATCTCGGCAAAAATCGCTTTCGCGTCATCGCGCGGAGGTGAGGCAACATAAACCTCAAGGGTAATCCCACGGGCGGCTGCGCCTGCGAGTGTGGTGGTGAGTTTCGTGAGGCATGCGGCGGATGCGTAGGATGCGGCTATGAAGGCACTCTTTGTGGCACCGGTGATGTCTTTAATTAATGCCTCAATAGCGTTTGCCGGCTCTATGAGAATGTTGTAATCGGGTTGCTCGCTGTCCTCTGCTGAATAAATTTCGTACCCCAACTTGGCGTACGTCTTGAGTCTTTTCTGGCACATGCGGGCGAGCATGGGTATCGACAGGTCAATGTAGTCGAATATCTCAACCTGTTGCTTGCCCTCGTGGCTTCTATGCAGTCTGCCCACCTGCTGCGTTACGCTGCCGTCCCAAGATATCGGCGTGGCAATGAAAAGGGTGTCAAGGTAGGACAGATCGAAGCCCTCGCTCAGAAGGCTTTCGGTGGCGACGATGATTCGATGTTCATGCTCAAAGCCGGGAAGACTGTTCAGTATCGCTTTTCTTTCTTTGGCGCCGATTTCTCCGGTTAAGAGTATGGGCTCGTGTCTGCGATCATTAAGCAACCTGAACAGTTCCTCAGCATGCTTTTTCCTTTTGGATAGTATGAGCGGATGTCGACCGTTTGACGCTGCTTCGAGGGCGTCATCGACAATCAATTCGTTTCTTGCCGCATGTGCACACAGCATATCGAGAATCTGATTGAAGCTTGCATCCGGCTCGTAGGAGGATAGCCGAATGCCGGTAAATCTCGGTCGAACGATGCGCTGGATGCCCTGCTGAATTGCCTGCGTTTTTGGATCGATGACATAGCGAAGCGGGCCGCAGAGCATCGAGAGCGCCCGCGTGAGTCCGTCGGAGCGCTCGGGTGTCGCGGAGAGGCCATATATATATTTGGCTGGAGCGGACTTGAGGACGAGCTCGAGCTGTGGCGCGGCAGCATGGTGGCATTCGTCGCAGATAATGAGGCCGTAATTACGAACAAGGTTCTTAACTATCGGCTCCCCGGTTTGGGAGTCTTTGCCAGATAGCGACTGAAAGGAAGCGACGTCGATAAGGCCGCTGACGGCGGTTTTGCCCCCTCCGATTTGTCCAATAAGGGGAGGTTGCTTTTTGCTGATTCGTCCTTTTGGCGTTCGGACCGGCTCTCTGGTGTCCGTAATGTCGAGAAATCGTTCGAGCTGCGATTTCCATTGGGCTATGAGCGCGGTCTTTGGAACAATGACGAGCGCCGGAAGACCAACGGCGGCAATAAGATAAGCTCCGATGACGGTTTTACCGAAGCCCGTTGGCGCAGACATGATTCCGTCTTCGTATTCAAGCATCTGGTCGGCGGCAATTTGCTGTTCGGGATGAAGGGTCCCTTTGAATGCCATCTCAATTGGATTGCCTGTGCTACGTTCGTCTGAATAATGGGCAGTAACGTGGGCTTCTTGAATCAGCTGCTCAAGTTGGGCTTTGCAGCCTCTGGGAATCGCGACGCGGCCATCTCTAAGTTCGCTGAGGTCTATGAGTCGCGGTTTGCCGAATACTGATTGATGCATAGATTGCGCACGGAAGAACTCCGGGTTGGCAAATGTCGCAAGCCTGCGGATTTCCATTTGAGCTGCCGGGCTCAGAGACTTTTCGGGGATGTAGAGCATATCGGCTTGTGTGACGAGCAGGTTCGAGGGGAAGTCTCGTGGCGTGAGCGGGAGCCGCTTTCGTGGCTTTTGGACATTGCGCCTGGTGTTGTTTGGCGCTGCAGCTGTTGCTATTCCAAGCGGTTTGTTTTTGGTGTCCTCGATCAGACGATCCACCGTCGCACGCGAGATTAGTTGGATTTGCGAAAGGTAAAGCCATTGGTCGGGAAAGGGCTCGAATCGTTCGTCAACAAATACGCTGTTTCCTTCCCGCTGCGCTTTTCCCTGAAAGGGCAGCGCAATGAGATTTCCAAAGCCGCCTTCAGGAATGGTGGACTGCGCGGGTATCATTCGGTCAAAGGCTTCGAAGGTGATTGTCTTGTTGAGTGCCGCTGCTTCGGCGATAAGGCAGCTACCGAAATCTCGTGCTGTCTTTGCGTTTATAGGTTCTAGGAAGAAAAACCAGATATGCGCGCCGTTGCCTGACCTTGATCGCTCGACCGCAGCGTTAATTCCATGGTTTTTTACGACAAGCCTGATAGCGTTTGTCGCTTCTTTCCAATCGGCTTTGTCAAAATCAATGACAAGGACATTTGTGTTGCAGTCTTTGTCGAGAACATATTGACCTATGACGTCCCGGAGCCTGTCGTCGCTGTCTTTGAAATGGGCGATAATGGCGGCATCGTTCAGCTCAAGGAATGTGCGGCTGCGACATTCAGCGCATTTAATTCTGTGATGGTTTGCTTTGGGGCAAATGCCTGGCTTCCACTCATTTGCGCAGGCGGGTGTATAGCCGATGCCCCCGTCTTTTCTGCGATACCCGTGAGCGTGCACATCTTTGCGGCCGGTAAAAAGATTGCGAAAGAGCTCGAGTTTGTCGCGCGCTGGGCTCGCGCTGGTAACGATGCCCTCGGTCTGTGCACGTTCGCCGAAAGATTTGCCGGCTTTGTCCCATTCTTCGAGTGTTGCGTAACGGATGTCTGGACCGTTGCTACAGATTACGATCTGCTTACGCGGATCTGAAGCGTGGACAACCGTTTTATTGAGTTTGAATAAGGCGTTCCCGAAAAGGGCGTATTGATGCACGGCGTTGCTCATTTGAATGCCATTCTTGTCAGCGTTCATTGGGATGAGGGTACGTCATTTCAGCTTTATGAGATATGCGACTTCGATTTTGGTTCGGTAATAGTGGGGTACCGATCCGTGAGTGGCAATTAGCCGGTGCCAAAACGTGCGGCGGCTGTTGTTAAAGGTGTTTTGGCGGCTATGGGGCGTGTTGGCGGCGTGGGGAGGGGTCCTCGAATGACTCCGTGGTCAAATAACGTCAAATATGAGTACTGTTGTTAATGTAGTCTCATAACATTTGGTAAGAATAGAATACCAATTCCACATTATTCTATATATCTAACCCACTAAACACGGAATTTTGAGCCTTGGCAAGACGTGGAATTGATCGAAATGATCAATTCCGGCGAGATTTTGCTGCTACTAATTTGGTGGCGGTACTCATATTTGCCATTTTTTGTCCAGTGGGTACCGCGAGGGGCCTGTTCGACTGGCTCAACGGCCCGGTGATGGATGCCGGCATGATCAGCCCACTCGATCCAGACCTTGTCCACATCACCGACGACCTCAACGAAGCCGTCGACATCGCCCTGAGCGGGCTGATGTAGGGTAGGTAAAATGGGACGGGGCTAAAAGACTGGTCTGAAACGTTTGATACCAGTCTTTTTAGCCCCGTCCCAAATGAACTGCTTCTAAGTTGCGGTGGAATAGGGATTGATTTGCGGCTGATAAGCCAAAAACAGTCCCTATTCCACCGCAAGTGGTAAGGATACCCCTAGTGGATGGGCTGGTAGCGGGGACAGTAGCTGATGGCGATGGCGGCGACGCCGTCGTGGGGGGCGATGGTGCAGCCGATGGGGCCGGTGCCGGCGGCTACGTAGTCCTGACCCGCGAGCGCCTGGGTGACGAGCTCTTGCTCCTCGGCGGCGCCGGTCGTGAGCACGCGCACGCTCGAACCCGGGTGTTCAGCCAAAAATGCGAGGCAGTCGGCCATGGTGTTGGCGACGATGCGCTTGGCGCCGCGGCCCTTTTTGATGGCCTTGATCTCGCCCGATTTCCACTCCGGCGAAACAGCCAGGCGAATGTTGAGCATCTGCGTCAGCTGGCCGGCGAGTTTGGGGGCGCGGCCGTTTTTGACCAGGTTCTCGAGCGTGCGGGGAAGCAGCAGCAGGTGGGCGTCGGGCAGCGTCGCGCGGATCTGCGCCTCGGTCTCGTCCAGGCTGCGGCCGTCCTCGCGCATGGCCAGCGCGTACTCCACCAGCAGGCCCTCGGCGCCCGAGCCGGTGCGCGAATCGATGCAGCGCACGTCGAGCTCGTGGGTCTCGGCGACCAGGCATGCGTTGGAATAGCAGGCGGACCACTCGCTGCACAGCGAGATAAAGATGGCGCTATCGTTGCCGTCGGTGCGTACGCGGTCAAAGAGTGCCTTGAACTCGCCGGCACTCGGCTGCGAGGTGTGCGGCAGCTGCTCGGAGCCGGCCATGCGGGCGACGTACTCCTGGGCGGTAATCTGCACCTGGTCGAGCAGGTCCTCTCCCTCGATAATCACATGCAGCGGAATTACGTAAATGCCGAGCTCTTGAGCACGGGCGGGGGAGATGTCCGACGTGGAGTCGGTTATGATGGCAAAAGACATAATTGCACCTTTCGTTGGGGCGCTTGCGTGCCGCCTTCTGAGAGCAAAGTGCGACAAGTATAGTGGAGTTGCTCTACATTGCTAGGTTCAATTGTTGAATAGTCAACAGTTTGAAGTGTCGGTGTGGAAATCATCAACTGGGGAAGAGGAGTGCCGATGGCGGCGCTGGAGATATGCAGGCGGCCGGTTGTGCTGTTCGATTTCGATGGCACGGTGGCCGATACGGGTCGGGCGGTGATGACCTCGACGCGCAAGACGCTGGCTGCACGCGGGTTATCTGAGGTGCAGATGGGTGACCTGCGCCGCATGATTGGGCCGCCCCTATGGAAGAGCTTTCACGACTTTTATGGCTTCTCCCGCGAGGAGTCGCTTGTGGTGGCCGACGAGTACCGCGCCTTTTTTGACGAGCTGGGACCGGAGGAGTATCCCGTGTTCGACGGGATCCCCGAGCTGCTGGATGGGTTGGTCGCCCAGGGCAAGCGCATGGCTGTGGCGACGTCGCGCATGGAGGCGAAGTGCATCGATATGGTGCATGAGCTGGGGCTTTCTCAGTTTGAGGCGGTGGTTGGCATGAATCCGCCGCAGGGACGCGAGACCAAGGCCGATTCGGTCCGCGATGCCCTGGCGGCGCTCGGCGCGACGGCGGGCGATGCCGTGATGATCGGCGATCGCTTTAACGATGTGGAGGGCGCGCACGCGATGGCCGTGCCGTGCATCGGCATCTATTCGGGCGCGGCAGCGCCGGGGGAGCACGAGGCCGCGGGCGCCGATGCGGTGGTGCACTCGGTGGCCGAGCTTGCTAAACTTTTCGCTATCTAATAGACATAATGTGAGGGGCGGGCGTACCCGTCGCTCATTGGTAAGGAGGTCGTCCATGAATCAGGTGGAGCAGAGCGTCGCTGAGTATGTCGACGAGGTCTGGGAGGATGTCGTCGCTGATATCGAGCAGCTGGTGAGTTATCCTTCCGTGGCAGTTTCTGCCAATGCGGAGCCCGGCGCGCCGTTTGGCCGCCCGGTCCGTGACGCGCTCGATTGCGCGCTCGGCATCGCGCAGAAGCTCGGCTATCAGACGAGCGACGACGAGGGCTATGTGGGAATCGCCGATATCCCGGGCCGCGGCGACAAGCAGCTCGCGACTATCTGCCACGTGGACGTGGTTCCCGCCGGCCCTGGCTGGAACACCGACCCGTTCGCGATGGAGCGTCGTGAGGGCTGGTTGCTCGGTCGCGGCGTGATCGACGACAAGGGCCCGGCAGTGCTGTCGCTTTATGCCGGCGCGTACCTGCTCAAGCACGGCATTGTTCCGCGCTACACCTTCCGCGCGCTGCTGGGCTGCGATGAGGAAGTGGGCATGTCCGACGTTCACCATTATCTGGAGAACTACCCCAACCCTGACTTTCTGTTTACGCCCGATGCCGAGTTCCCGGTTTGCAATGCCGAGAAGGGCCAGTTTGGGGCGACGTTTGTGAGCCCCAAGATCGACGGCGGCCGTATTGTGTCCTGGAGCGGTGCCGAGGCGAGCAACGCCATTCCGTCGCAGTCTATCTGCGAGCTCGCGATTGACGCCGATGAGCTGCCGGCACCGGTCGAGAACGCCGACCGCCTGGAGATTACGGCGCTCGATAACGGCCATGCGCAGATTTTTGCCCACGGCATTGGCGGTCATGCCTCGATGCCTGAGGGAACGATCAATGCCGTCGGCCTGATCGTGTCGTATCTGCGTGAGGCCGAGGACGTGTTTGGTGCCCGTGACGAGCGCCTGCTGACGCCTGCCGAGCACGAGTTCGTCAAGTTCCTGGCCTTTGTACATGCAGACGCCTATGGCCGCGGCCTGGGCATCGATGCGACGAGCCCGGCGTTTGGTCCGCTCACCTGCAACCCCGGCGTCATCCGTGTGGCGGATGGCCATATCGAGCAGGTCATCGACGTGCGTTTTCCCGACAGTACGAGCGCTGATACCATCCGCGAGCAGCTCGAGCCGCTCGTGGGGCGCTTTGGCGTGACGTGTCGCGTGGGCCATGCGAAGGTGCCATTCTCGGTCTCTGCCGATGATCCGGCCGTGAAGGCGCTTATTGATACCTATAACGAGTTTACGGGCAAGCATGCCGAGCCCTTTGCCATGGGCGGCGGCACGTACGCGCGCAACTTTGCCCGCGCCGTATCGTTTGGCCCCGAAGAGACCGGCCTGGAGCTGCCCGCATGGGGCGGCCAGATGCACGGTCCCAACGAGTGCGCCAACGAAGAGCAGCTCAAGCAAGCACTCAAGATCTATATTGTTGCGATCCTCCGTTTGAATGAATTAGAGCTTTAAGGTTACGCGGTTTTACCAAACCGCGTAACAGCTCGACGCTGCAAACGCCCCTAAGCGGCAATCTGACGTTCAATCGTCGGTCGCGTACAAAAGTACGCTTCCCTCCTCTTTCACGTCACCTTGCTCGCTTAGGGGCGTTTTCGCTGGCTTATGCTCAACCTGCGGGGTTTCCAAGGTAGTCCTTGGGGACGTTCTTAAATGACTAGTCAAACAAGAACGTCCCCAACGACTAGTCGTTTAAGAACGTCCCCAACGACTGCCTTCCTCTGGTGTAAAAGGTGCGCCATGTTCGGCGCTGGATTGTTATCCGTTTGTAAAGGCTGGGCCGCGCTTGCGGTAAGGGTCTATCAATAGCCCGTAAGAAACCGCAGATAAGGTGGTTGTCGCCGGATCGGGGGACGTATCTTTCCGAACAGCAAAGCGGGCAGGGTGCCCGCGAGTCGCATGTTGAAAGGAAGATCATGCTCGATCAGGCTTATTCTCGTCGTCAGTTCCTCGGCCTCGCTGGTGGCCTCGCCAGCATCGTGGGCCTCGGCCTCGTTGGTTGCGGCGGCTCAGGTGCCTCCGGTGCCGCCGACAAGGGTAGCGCCGCTGCTGCCGAGTCCGTCTCCGGCGAGGTGACCTACGACGGTGCCTCCTCGTTCCAGGCTCTCGTCGAGGCTGCTGCCGAGAAGTTCATGGACGCCAACCCCGACGTCTCCGTCTCCGGTTCGGGTAACGGTTCGGGCAAGGGCCTGACCGCTGTTGCCGCCGGCACCGTCACCATCGGCAACTCCGACGTCTTCGCCGAGACCAAGCTTGAGGCCGATCAGGTCAAGAACCTCGTCGACCACGAGGTCGCCGTCGTGGGCATGGGCCCCGTCGTCTCCAAGAACGTCAAGGTCGACGACCTGTCCCTCGAGCAGCTCAAGGGTATCTTCTCCGGTCAGATTACCAACTGGAAGGAGGTCGGCGGCGACGACGCCAAGATCGTCGTCCTCAACCGCAAGGCCGGCTCCGGCACCCGCGCCACCTTCGAGGCCGCCGTCTTTGGCGACGAGGCCGTCGACTTTAAGGGCGACGCCGAGCTCGACAAGTCCGGCGACGTCCAGACTCAGATGGGCAGCACCGATAACGCCATCTCCTACCTCGACTTCTCGCACTTCGATGACTCCAAGTTCAACCCCATCAAGGTCGAGGGCGTCGAGCCCAAGAGCAAGAATGTCACTGATGACTCCTTCAAGATCTGGGCTACCGAGCACATGTACTGCTCCAAGGACGCCGACGAGGCCACCAAGGCCTTCCTGGAGTTTATGCTCTCCGACGACGTTCAGGGCAAGCTCGTCGAGGAGCAGGGCTTTATCCCCGTCTCTGCCATGAAGGTCGTCAAGGACGCCAGCGGCAAGGTCTCCGCTAAATAAGTAATCGCCCCCGGAAAGGTTTGCAATGGCAAAACAGCTGCCAAAGCGCGACCTTGAGAACGTGGGCCTGGGCGTCACGGGCGCGTGCGTAGCGCTCGTGACGCTTGTCGTTGCCGCGCTCATCTTTATGGTCGCCCAAAAGGGCCTCTCGGCTTTTGTCAAGGACGGCGTCTCGGTCGTCGAGTTTTTCACCGGCACCAAGTGGGACCTGGCCAACACAGCCGAAAACGGCCTGCCCTATACCGGCGCCCTGCCCCTGATCGTCACCTCGTTTGCGGTCATGGTACTCTCTACGCTCATCGCGCTGCCCATCGCCATCGGCTCTGCCATCTTTGCGGTCGAGATTAGCCCTAAGTTTGGCTCCAAGGTCTTTCAGCCGCTTATTGAGCTTTTGACCGGTATTCCCTCGGTCGTCTTTGGCCTGATCGGCTTCCACGTGGTCGTCGGCCTTATGAAGAGCGTTTTCCACGTGAGCACTGGTCTGGGCATCTTGCCCGGCGCCATCGTGCTGGCCGTTATGATCCTGCCGACCATGACCACGCTTTCGGTCGATGGTCTGCGCGCTGTGCCCGATAGCTACCGTCAGGGCTCGCTCGCGCTGGGCTACACCCGCTGGCAGACCATCTGGCACGTGGTGCTCAAGTCCGCCATGCCGTCGCTCATGACCGCGGTCATCCTTGGCATGACCCGCGCCTTTGGCGAGACGCTCGCCGTGCGCATGGTCATCGGCGGTATCGAGGCCATGCCGACGTCGCTGCTGTCACCGGCGTCCACCATCACCACCACGCTCACCACGTCTATGGCGGTCTATGCCGAGGGCTCGGCCCAAGACGATGTTCTGTGGGCGCTCGGCCTGCTGCTGATGGGCATGAGCCTCATCTTCATCCTGATCATCCATCTCATTGGCCGCAAGGGGGCGAAGGCTCGTGGCTAGCACGCGCATCCACATCGACGAGGCGAGGCTCGGGCGTGTCCAAAAGCAGGACCGCTTCGCCACGGGCGTGTTGACGGCGATCGTCGCCATCGTCATGCTCATCGTCGTCTCCATGGTGGCCTATATCCTGTTCGAGGGCGTCTCGACGCTGTTCCAGCCGGGCTTTCTCACGCAGCCGTCGCGCGCCAACGGTACCCAGGGTGGCGTGCTCTACCAGCTGTTCGACTCGTTCTACCTGCTGCTGATCACTCTGGTCATCTCGGTGCCCATCAGTCTGGGCGGAGCGGTCTTCCTGGTTGAGTACGCGCCGAACGGCCCTATCCGCGACATCGCCTCTACCGCCATCGAGACGCTGTCCTCGCTGCCTTCCATCGTCGTCGGCATGTTCGGCTTCCTGGTGTTCTCGGTGCAGCTGGGCTGGAAGTACTCCATCATCTCCGGCGCTGTCGCGCTCACCATGTTCAACATTCCCATCCTGGTGCGCGTGATTCAGCAGGCGCTCGAGGACGTGCCGCAGGCCCAGCGCGATGCGTGCCTGGCCATGGGCCTCACCCGCTGGGAGGCCACGCTGCACATCCTGATCCCCGAGGCCATGCCCGCCATCGTGACCGGCATCGTGCTTTCGGCCGGCCGCGTCTTTGGCGAAGCCGCGGCGCTGCTCTTTACCTCGGGCATGAGCTCGCCGGTTCGCCTGAACTTCTTGAGCTTTAACCTGTCGAGCCCTACCTGCGCCTGGAACGTGTTCCGCCCCGGCGAGTCGCTCGCCGTGCATATCTACAAGATCTATGGCGAGGGCAGCCCCGAGGCCCAGCAGATCGTCTGGGGCACCGCTGCACTGCTGATGATTTGCGTGCTGCTGTTTAACGTAATCGCCCGCATTGTGGGCAAGCAACTGGCAAGGAAGATGACAGCCGAATGAGCGAGATGAATGTAATGCCCGCAACCGAAGCGGCATCGTCCGACACCCAGGACTTCTTGTCGAGCGTGGGGGAGAGCGAGAAGCGCGTGCGCGTGAGCGGCAAGGCCGTGAGCGATGAGGTCGTGCTCTCCACCAAGGACGTCAACGTGTACTATGGCGACCACCATGCACTGCACAATACGTCGCTCGACTTTCACAAGGGCGAGATCACGGCGCTCATCGGGCCTTCGGGTTGCGGTAAGTCGACCTTCTTGCGTAGCCTCAACCTGATGAATCGCGAGATTCGCGGCTGCCGCGTGGAGGGCGAGATCAACTACCGCGGGCGCAACGTGAACACCAAGGCCGAGAACACTTACGAGCTGCGTCGCTCCATTGGCATGGTGTTTCAGCAGCCTAACCCGTTCCGCAAGTCCATTCGCGACAACATCACGTTTGCGCCCAAGCGCCACGGCATCACCGACCGTGACGAGCTCGACCGCATGGTCGAGGAAAGCCTGCGCGGCGCGGCGCTGTGGGACGAGGTCAAGGACAAGCTCGACAAGAGCGCCTACGCGCTTTCGGGCGGCCAGCAGCAGCGTCTGTGCATTGCGCGCACGCTGGCGCTCAACCCCGACGTGATCCTGTTTGACGAGCCCTGCTCGGCGCTCGACCCCATCTCGACGCTGGCGATCGAGGACCTCATGTCGTCGATCGTTGCCGACCGCGCCATCGTCATCGTGACGCACAACATGGAGCAGGCGTCGCGCGTGTCCAACCGCACGGCGTTCTTCTACATGGGCGATATGGTCGAGTACGACGAGACCGACGAGATTTTCCAACGGCCCAAGGATAAGCGGCTGAATGATTACCTCACCGGTATGTTCTCCTAGTCCGGGACATGCTTGAGGCCCACGGCGGCCACGGTTGCCGCGGGACTGATTGGAGAGGCGGGTCATCTCTTGTGGGAGATGGCCCGCCTTTTTGTGTCGTGTGCGGCCTGCCTTTCGCTGCTATCATGGACAACGTTGATTTTCTACGAAGGAGCAGGGCATATGGCGATTCTTTTGGGATGCGATTCCGTCAGCCTAGAGTTTCCCACCAAGCATATTTTCGATAGCGTGACGCTCGGCGTGGGCGAGGGCGACCGCATTGGTATTGTCGGCAAAAACGGCGACGGCAAGTCGACGCTGCTGAGCGTGCTCGCCGGCGCGCTGGAGCCCGACGACGGCCGCGTGACGCACCGTCGCGGCACCACGATCGGTCTGCTCGGCCAAAAGGACAACCTGGTCGATACTGATACCGTGCATCATGCCGTTGTGGGCGACGCCCCCGAGTACGAGTGGGCGTCGAGCCCGCGTACGCGCCAGATTCTGGCCGGCCTTATTAGCGATGTGCCCTGGGAGGGCACGGTGGGCGAGCTTTCGGGCGGTCAGCGCCGTCGCGTGGACCTCGCGCGCTTGCTGATCGGCGATTACGACGTGCTCATGCTCGACGAGCCCACCAACCACCTGGATATGCGCACCATCAACTGGCTCGCGCGTCACTTAAAGGCCCGCTGGCAGCGCGGCCAGGGTGCCATGCTCGTGGTCACGCACGACCGCTGGTTCTTGGACGAGGTCTGCACCAGCATGTGGGAGGTCCACGACGGCCAGGTCGATCCCTTCGAGGGCGGCTATTCGGCATACATCCTGCAGCGCGTGGAGCGCGACCGCATGGCCGCCGTTACCGAGGAGCGCCGTCGCAACATGGCGCGCAAGGAGCTCGCGTGGCTGAGCCGCGGTGCCCAGGCTCGTTCCACCAAGCCCAAGTTTCGCGTGGATGCCGCTCGCGAGCTGATCGCCGACGTGCCGCCCGTGCGTGACGAGCTGGAGCTCAAGCGCCTGGCCGTGAGCCGCTTGGGCAAGCAGGTTATCGATGTGGTCGACGTGGATGCCGGCTATGCCGATACCGACGGCGCGCCCAAGCAGGTGCTCTCCGACGTGACCTGGCTCATTGGTGCGGGCGACCGCTATGGTCTGCTGGGCGAGAACGGCGCCGGTAAGTCGACGCTGCTCGACGTGATTCAGGGCAAGATTGAGCCCACACACGGCCGCGTGAAGATTGGCCAGACAGTGCACTTTGGCGTGCTGTCGCAGCAGCTCGAGGAGCTCGAGCCCTACATGGGCGA
>CAJKZO010000021.1:0-19484 GCA_905204365.1 uncultured Collinsella sp. | reverse complement strand
CCGCATCGGTATAGAGTTCCGTCGCTCGCACCTCGTCAGCGTTGCGCGGCAACAGCGGGATATAGGAAGTGACTTCATCTCCGTCCTCGGTTACATATGCACGATTGACCTCTGTACTCGCATAGGTGTAAAACGCCTTGCGCGCCGCCGACTCCGCCTTCGTCTCGACGCTTGAGCCCTGAGGTGCCTCGTTTGCAAGGCGCAAGCGGTAATAGGCCCTCGCGCGATCGAGCGCCACTTGCGGCTCCCATGTGACACTCGAAGCATAGTGCGGATTCTCAATATCCGAAAGCTTCGCCAAGCTCCTCGCGCGTTCCCACATGCACGAACAGCTTCCGACTGCGCCTCTGTCCGATCCACCGCAGTCGGCAAGCCAGGCGCGTTCCTTGGCCTTTGACGTTTTCTCGGACGCTTTCTTCAGTTCCTTGGCAGCATAGTCAAGGTCTTTTGAGGTGCTCTCGATGGTATCGGTCGAGATCTCTGACCCCTCGAGCGCAGCGAAGTCCGACTCGGATGTCCTGGGCACAGCAAGCGCCGTACCGGTATAGGTCACACTATCGGTATCCTGCGCCGACACCGCCTGCGTGGCACGCGCGGCAATCAGATACGGCAGAGCCGTCTCGATTTTCTGTAAGCCTTCCGATGCGCTTTTGGCAAATTTGTTGCGCGTTTTAATGATCTCAATCCCGGTGTCGACCATATTGCCGGCAACTGGTTCGGCACCCGGGATGAGGATGGCGACCAGGCCCGTCCCGATCGTGGCAAACCCCGCCAGGCCCAGACTCAAGATGCTCGCATCAACCGCCGTGGCAGCCGTGTGATAGGACGACACTACGTTGGCACCCGCCAGCGCGCCGCTATCGGCCGCCACCTGGGTATCCCCGGCACGCGACATGCTCCACATCGCCGCGGTCGACGAAAACAACAACGTGAGCACCACTAGGATGACCACGGCAGAAGAAAGCGTGGTATAGGCGCTGTCTTCGATAAACAGATCAACACCGGCGCGGCCCATAAAGCCGCCTCGCTTGCGATGGCAGCTCGGACGGCGCGTCAAAACGCATCTAGACCAGAAACGCTTAATCCCATGCAGCAATCCACGAATCATAATCTCCCTCCAGCCATTCGGGACGCGATTGATACGAGACATCGACCTTGAGCTCAACGTAGCCGCCCTCGGCGGTACCACCCATAGCCTGCGCAAACGCACCGATCACAGGCAACGGCTTGACCTCGCCGGAAACGGACACGGACGAGACGCCACCCGCACCGGCCCGACCAAGCTCGATATCCCACGACAACGGCCCGCCGGCATGAAAGATCGAAACGTTGGGCACTGCGGCAAGCCGGCGGCGGGTGAACTCCTTAAGATCGTCGTCCTCCGCCGTCGTCGTGGTCATGAGCCGCGCGGTCTCGGCGGCGGCAGACTCCATGACCGCGCGCGTATAGAGCAGGCACACTGGTTGCAGTGCGAGAAGGATGAGCGTCAGAAACGTCGGCAGCAAAAAAGCGGCCTCGACCGTAGACTGCGCCCGGTCCTCGTGCGCGATATCAATACAACGCGATGTCCTTAGCGCCCGCGGCGGCGTCGATAACCGACATCGAGGCAACGCCATGGGATGCCGCCCGCTCAACCAGCGCCGCCAAGCGCCCATCGGTGCCAGCACGCCAAAGCCCCGCGATCGCCAGCACGATCGATAACAGCGCCACTGTAACGATGGCGTATTCCACAGTCGCTTGGGCAACCTCTTCACGCAGAACGCCATGCATTTCACGATCTCTCCTTTGAGCTTATTGTTTGCGGGACCAGGCGCACGGCGCGCAGACGGCACGAAGCATCGCCAGTATCCGCGGCAACCGTCACCATATCGACCCAGCCGCGCCCATTGCGCACGATGGCGCCCCATACGTTGCCCTTAATATCGAGATAGCCGCTCAGGGCGAGCTGGGCCGTTGGCACCTCGCGGTAGGCGCGTAACATATCCGCCGCTGCCTCGGTCATCGGTCGGTCCTCGGACCATGCAAGCCGGACCGCAATCGCGTTGCCCTCAGGCGAATCCGTCGCAGTGCCAGACCGCTTGTCGAGCATCCGCAGAAAGGTTTGCGCCGTGACAGCGACATCTGAATCGTCCGCATCTCGCGTCTCATCTTTTTGAGACGCCACCGCCGAATCTGGGCCCGAATCGGAGGCGGTCCCAAGACGCTGCTGCCGCGCGGCGTTAAGCCCCCAAAGCACCGCCGCTATCGCCACGGTCAGGCAGGCAAACACCAGCAGCACCCCGATGGGGCGCTCGCCCTCTACAGGCTGTTGATGCCCTCGCTGATCGCATCCCATAGCTCTTTAACCTTGCCCTTAAATGCGACGATGGCGATAATCGCGATCACCACGAGCACGCCGACCAAGATGGCGTACTCGGTGGTACCCTGCGCGCTCTCCTCCTGCAACAGCTCCTTGGCATGCTGGCGAGCGCGAATCGCCCGGCAAAAAGCCCAGTTCCAAGCCTTGTCAGCAACTTCGACCATCGTGTTCATGTATTCCTCCCTACATCATCCCGCCTGCTCCCAGCAGCGGGCCCAATATGGACAGAAGCAACGCCGGCAAGATGAGCGTGCCGGTGGGAATCAGCAGCTTGACGGGCGCACGTTCGATCTCGCGCTCGACCGCGGCGCGATGAGCCGCACGGATTTCGCGACTTTGAGCGGCCAGCGTCTCGGAAAGCGGGGCACCCAGGGCGAGCGCCTGCCCCACCGTGATGGCAAAGGTCTCGAGCGCTCGCACGTCCAGGTCGCGCGCGGCGGCCAACAACTCGTCCTCACGCGTGCCCACGCCCACCTGCCACGCCATGCAGGCCCGCTCAAGGCGAAGAGCCAGCACTGACCGGCGGTTGGCGCAGAAAATCTCAAGCGCCGCATCAAACGAAAGACCGGCCGAAAGGCCCAAGCGCACAACATCGATCATCTCGGACACTTCGCCGAGCGACACTCGCGCCGGGCTGCCCGCTCCAACCGCGCCCTTCACTCGCGCGGTCAGAGCATCGACCACCGAGCGGCCCGCGGCAGCGACCAGCACCGCCTCGCGCTTGCAGGCCCCTGCGATCTTGCGTGCATCCGCCCGGTCCAAACCCGTCGCGACAAATACACTCAGAGCGCACAGGCAAGCCGCAACTGCAACCGGGGCGCTCATAGCTCCACCCGCATAATGCGCCGGATAACCACCAGGGCAACGGCGTTGAGGGCAAGACCCAGCACCACAGCGCCCGCGCCGGCAGGCGTCGCAAGACCGCGACGAAAATCTGACGAAAGCAGCGCCAACACCGCGCACATGCCCGCCGGCATCGCCGCGACCATATGCGCAGACATGCGAGCCTGCGACGTCTTAACATCCAGGCGGCGCTTGAGCTCGATGCGCTCCCCCACCATGCTCGACGCCTCGGACAGTAAGTCGGCAAGCGGAGCGCCGGTGCGCTGAGACACCTTAAGCGCCAAGGTCACAAGCGAAAGACCGGGGGCGTCGATGCGCACGAGCAAGTCATCGAGCGCGTCGGTCGCCGAGATGCCGCAATCGATCGCCGCCGCCACCCGCAAAAACTCGGTATGTACCGGCTCTTGCGCATGAGCGCCCACAAAGCGCATGCCCTGGGCCAGCGAATGTCCCGAGGCAAGCGACATGGAAAGTGCGGTAAACGCCTCGGGCATGGCCTCTTCTGCATCGTGTTGCTCGCGCCGGCTCTCAAAGCCATCCCGAGCGGCGCCAACGGCAATCGGAGCAACAAGTCCCAAGGCAAATCCGAGGGGCGATAACGACACCATCGTTAGCAAAACGCAGCAGACACCGCTCGATAGCAGTAGAAACGCCAAACGCCCCGAAGCATCTTCGATCACGAGGCCAAGACGATGCGCCGGAGCCAGCGATGCCCACGAACGGGCGATCTTCTTCAGCAGATCGTTTTCCACCAGCTCACGCGGCAGCTTCTCTGCCACCGTCTCGAGCGCCTGACGCGCCAGCTCCGCCGGCGGCACCCGCGGCACACGAGGTTCCGCCCCGCACGCCGTCGCAACAGAAAACCCTGCCAAACCCCCTACGACGAGGGGCACAGCGACCTCCATTCGTCCACCTCCTCTTGTGTGAGCGTCCCCGACCGCAGGCCTTCTGCAATAAACGGCGGCTCGCGGTCAAGCGTCCAGGTGCGCTCGGCGGCATCGAACGTCACATAGCGCTCGAGCTCTACGCCGCCCGACGCGGCGCGACGCACCCCCGAATACGAGGAGACGAAGCGCCTGCCATCGGCGTGGCGCTCGGACATCACGATGCCGTCGAGTGCCATGGCAATCTGCTCCTCGATGAGCTCGCTCGGCAGATCGATGCCATAACGTGCAAGCGACGTCAGACGCACCACGGTCTCCTGTTCTGAACCCGCATGAAGTGTGGTGAGCGACCCGTCGTGGCCCGTGTTCATGGCCTGCAACATGTCGCAGCACTCGGCACCGCGCACCTCGCCCACCACGATGCGGTCGGGGCGCATGCGCAGGGCATTGGTCACCAGGTCGCGGATCGTCACCGCGCCCTCGCCCTCAATTGAAGCCTCGCGCGCCTCTAGGCGCACCACGTGCGGATGATGCGCAAACTTGAGCTCGGCAGAGTCCTCGATCGTCACGATGCGCTCGCCGGTGGAAATCTCGCATGACAACGCGTTGAGCAGGGTGGTCTTACCAGATCCCGTGCCTCCCGCAACCGCCAGGTCCTGTCGCAGCGACACCGCGCACGACAACAGCTGCGCATACCAAAGTGGCAGCGACCCCAGCCCCACAAGCTCGTCCAGCGAGCAGATGCGGTCCGAGAACTTTCGGATGGTGAGAATCGGTCCGTCAATCGCCACAGGCGGAATCACCGCGTTGACGCGATAGCCCGTTTTGAGGCGGGCGTTGACGATGGGGCTGCGTTCGTCGATACGGCGGCCAAGTGGCGAGATGATGCGGTCGATGAGCACACGGATCTGCTCATCATCCTCAAACGCATGCTCGATGGGGTGCAAGACGCCGCCGCGTTCAAAGAAAGCCGAGCGGCAGCCGTTGATCATGATCTCGGTAACGGTGTCGTCCTCGATGAGCGGCTGCAACGGCCCCAGGCCCACCACGTCATCCAAAATCTCGTCGATGATGGTCTCGCGCTCGGGCGTCGCGAGATCGGTCGGCTCCTCAACATTGAGCGCCGCCTCCACCGCGGGACGCAATTCCGAGCGGGCAAGTGCCGGGTCGATATAGGCGCTGATACGCGCCACTTCGTCGTAACCCATGCGGTCCATCACGGCGCGCTTGGTGCGTCGTTTCACCGCGCGGCGACGCCCCGCATCTACAGGCGCTGCCGCCGCTGCAGCGCCGGCAGCCTTAATCCTCGTTTGCAGGCTCATCGCTGATCACCCTCGCGCGACCAGGGAAGGCGGATACGCGGGCGTTCGGTGCGTGTTGCACGGTCGGCGACCATATCGCTCCAAGGGCCGACGGCGCACCCCAGTTCCACGAGCATCTCGCGCGTGGCCTCGCGCACGCTGGTCGCAAAAGCGCTGGTCTGCCCCACTGCCTCGTCAGCGCGCCCAAACGCCATGAGCGCGGCGAGATCCTGCCCGCCATCGGCGATACGAATCTTGGAGCTCAACGCACAGGCAATCTCAAAGCGCATGGCGACGTCCTCGTCTGCCCCGCGCGCACCGAACCGGTTGAACACGGCGCTCATGCGCGTGCGCGGCACACCTACTCGACTTGCCAGTTCAATGACGCGCGACGCCGATGTCGCGGACGACACCGCCGCATCGCCAACGACCAGGCAACGGTCGCTCGCCGCCACCGCAGCCGCCACGGCGTCGCCCCAAAAGACCGAGGTATCGATAAAGACCACGTCGGATTCGCGACGCAGGACATCAAGCAATAGCTCCACCGGACGTGCCATGAGCTCGGCTTGCTCGGGCGCCGCGACGGGACCCCAGAGCGTAACGCCCGGCGCCACGCGCATCGATGTGGCTACGATATCCGGCTCGGTGAGCGCGCCCGCCGCCGACGGCTCGATAAGTGCCGCCATATCGCGCGGAGCATCGACGCCTAACAAGTCGTAAAGGTTTCCAAACATCAGGTCCAGGTCGAGCACGGCGGCACGCAAGCCCAACAGCGACGATGCGTGTGCCATGGTGGCAACGATCGTCGACTTGCCGCAACCGCCCGAACCCGAAATGGCGCAGATGACCGGAGCTCGATGCGGCGGAGCGGCAGCGTCTGCCGGCGGCATCGGAGGCGGCGGGGCGGGCGTCGGTGACAGCGTCCCCGTCTCCCCCGCCGCAACCACACGCTGCGTCCAAGCCGGCATGGCGGCTTGTTCGGTCTGCGAGGCAGGCTCGTTCTGTGCAATCTGCTCATGCCGCATCAGCGACAACTCGCCGCACCCGGCAAAGCCCTCAACTTCGTCGAGTTCATCCGCCAGATTCACGCCGTGCACGTATCCCATATCTACAGCCGGGGAGTCGCCAGCATGCTGCGCCGGCCCTCCAGCGTCATCATATACAAGGGGGTTCCGGGGGCGCCGACCATGCTCGGCTTCCGCTTTTCCATAATCATCAACACGCGGGCCTCTTGTAGCGCGAGGCGCCCCGGGTTCCCTATCAACAAAAGCATCGGGCTCAATCGTCATGCGCCGATCGGAATCAACCGCTCCCTCGCCCGCGCGCCCGTTGCCGCATATACTGTGCGCAGCGATGACCTCGGTCGCCCCCGCGCGAAACAGTCCCTCGATATCCGACGGATCGAGTGCTTCTATCAACACGACCACGCGACTCACGCGGCCTTCGGCCGTCAGGCGCGCAACAGTCTTGCGCACATCTTCGATATCAAACAGAGACGCCGCGATGATGGCAGCCCCGCGGCGCGACGGAAACGCCCGCGCCATGGAAATCAGCCCGTCCAGGTCACCCACGCGAAGCACCTGTGCACCCGCATCACGGCCCTCGACTTCCCGCTGCAACAGCCCGTAATCGCCGCACGCGCAGCACGCAAGCCAGATCGCCTTCATCACTCGTCGCCTCCGCTCTTTTTGCCGCGCGCCGTGGCGGGAATCGTCAAGCTGACCGTTCCCTTGCCCGATGCCCCCAGCAGTTCCTTGACGTCTTCGGGGTCAGCCGCCAGCGTCACCCATTCGATCTTGCCCTCGCGCGTGGCACCGGAATCCTCACTGGTATCGATCACGTACGCGCCGCACAGCCGATCGGTTACGCCGTCTTTTTGCACATACACATCCACGTAGCTGCCCACGCCCGTGGCGCCGCCGACCGAGTGCTCGGCATCGACCGCCACCGAAACGGCGACCTTGCCCTTAGGCACCTCGAGCTTGTGGCTCTCGGCCTTGGTGTAGACATTGCAGATCACGGCGTTTTTGGGAATACGCGAAGTCGTCACGTCGCCGCGCACCTGGCGCAGCTCGGTCGCCGCGTCACGCGGCAGCAGACTCGTCAGCCATTCCTGGGTTATGACATTGGTCTCATCGAGGGTCTCGCCCACATCGATATCGCGCGCCGCGACGCATACCTCGACGCGATCGCCACCGTACTTGGCCAAGGTCTCAGCCTGGACCCGTTCGGCTTGCGAGCGGATCGACGAGCCGTAAACCATGCAGAGCAGAGCAGCGAGCACGCCCGCGACCAGACTGATGGCGATGCGCTTGCTCTTGTTCACGACCGCTCCTCTCATGGCAGTGCCGGGCGAATGCCCGTACCACCATTGTCTGGGCGGTCAGAGTGCAAAGCGGCGCAATCGCGATCTTGGTTTTCGATGTCAAACCAATCGCTGGCCAAAAGCTGACCAGCCCGTCAAGCTCGTGGCAAGGTTTTGGTCAGCACGTCAGCAAACTGCATGTTTCGAGGCTTTTCCGTAGCAAAAAAGCCGTCTCCCGAACAGTTGGGAGACGGCTGTCATAGGAAAAATCAATTACAGATGAACATCGGGATCGAGCATTTGAGCGCTCACGCGCATGGATGACGCCAGGTTTTGGAACGTTTCCAAACGCAGGCTGTCGATCTGCCCGGCGTCCTCGGCCTCGCGAACGGCGCAACCCGGCTCATGGGTATGTGTGCAATCGCCAAACCGGCACGCGCGCGATGCCTCGACAATCTCGGGGAAGGCGCGCGCCAGACCCCGCTCGTGACCCACGAGCGGTAGGCTGCGCAGGCCCGGGGCATCGGCGATCACACCGGCGTCGCCCGGCAGCGCCACCATCACGCGCGCGACGGTAGTGTGACGGCCCTGGTCGTCGCGTTCGCGCACACCGCCGGTCGCCAACGTATCGTGGCCCAGCAGTGCATTGAGCAGCGTCGACTTGCCGGCACCCGACTCGCCCAGAATCATGGCGCAGCTCCCGGCAGGCACGCAGGCACGGACCCCGTCCAGGCCGCGGCCCTCGGCAGAGGACGTCACGATCACGCGCACGTCCGGACCCACCAGGCGGCGCACGCGGTCCAGATCGCGCTCGAGCTCCTCGGCATCGCAGCGGTCAGCTTTGGTGAGCACCACCACCGGCTCGGCATCGCAGTCGAGCGCCAACACCAGCGAGCGCGCCACGCGGTCGAGCAGCACCTCACCGGCACCGAGCGCCTGCACGATTAGCACGCTATCCACGTTGGAGCAGAGCACCTGGCGCTCTCCACGGGCACGGCCGCGCCAACGCTCAAAGCTCGTACGGCGCGGCAGCACGCACTCAATCACGCCCATATCGTGCCCGGGAGCGCAGCGCACCGCCACACGGTCGCCCACGGCAGGCAGCAGGACCTCGTCCTCGCCGCGCGCCTTGGCAAACCCCACGGCATGCTCGGCGCGGAAGGTATCGTCGGCAGTCGCCACCAGCGGAAACCCGCGATCCAAGCGCACTACGGCACCCAGCCGCATCTGCTCGGGCTCCTCGGCATGTGCGCAGAAATCATCAAAGGCAGTCTGCTGGGCTTCATCAACCGGCAGGTCATCAAACGCCGGAACGTCCTGCAGCGCGTCAAGTCCCGGCACGCTTGCCAGCAGCTCCTCGGCAGACGCGGGGGCCTCGGTCGCAAGCTTCCGACGACGATCGCGCTTAGCCCGCGCCCCCGTCGTCTTTTTCTTCGCTTTAGCCTTAGCCTTGCCCACAAGCGCCTCCCAGCACCATAAATCACAACTGAGCAGGTATTTTAAATCAAAAAGAGCTGGCCGGGCAAAGCCCGACCAGCTCACAAACTTCTCCTCAGCTTACGGTCCCGAGAGGTCATCCGAAGGCCCGCCCGCCGGGAGGGGTTTCTTCTGAGCGATCCCGCAGCGCGAAGCGCGAGGACCAGCGAAGAAGAAACCCCGCAGGCGGTCGGGCCGGTGGGAAGGATGGCCTTTCGACCTACTCCTTCTCGACCGCGCGCATGATCGCCTTGTAGATCTCCATCAGCGGAATGATCAGGAAGGCAAGGCCCAGGGCGGCGACAACGCCCTTGAGCTCAAGCGTCACAGGGCCAAAGAACATCTCGGCAAGCGTCGGCTGCACGGTCACGATCACCGTCAGCACCAGCGCCAGCGCGGCCGAAGCCCACAGCCACTTGTTCTGCTTCTTCATGCTAAACAGCGACGCACGACGGCTGCGCATATTGAAGCAGTGGAAAATCTCGACCATGTTGAGCGTGATGAACGCCATCATCACGCCTTCCTCGTCGGCATTGCCGGCGATCATATCGGCGATGTGGATGTAGCCCATGTCAAAGTACACGCCCACAAAGAAGCTCGCCAGCACCAGCACGGTGATGATCAGGCCCTGGACCACGCAGTCCAGGCCCATATTGCCGGCAAAGACGCCGTCCTTGGCGTTGCGCGGCTTGCGCTTCATGATGTCGCCCTCGGCGTCCTCCATGCCCAGCGCGAGCGCGGGGAAACAGTCGGTGACCAGGTTCACCCACAGCAGCTGCACCGGCTGGAAGATGGTAAAGCCGATGAGCGTGGCGATAAACACCGAGAAGACCTCGGCAAGGTTGGCCGAAAGCAGGAACTGGATGACCTTGCGGATGTTGTCGTAGATGCGACGGCCCTCTTCGCAGGCACCGATGATGGTGGCGAAGTTGTCGTCGGCAAGCACCATGTCGGCGACGTTCTTGGTGACATCGGTACCGGTGATGCCCATGCCAACGCCGATGTCGGCGCGCTTGATGGACGGGGCGTCGTTGACGCCGTCGCCCGTCATGGCCACGATCTGGTCGCGCGACTTCCAAGCCTCGACGATGCGGGTCTTGTGCTCGGGCTGGACGCGGGCGTACACGCCGTAGTCCTCGATGTGCGCGTCAAGCTCCTCGTCGCTCATGCGGTCGAGGTCGGCACCGGTAATGGCCTGGCCGCGATCGGTGACGATGCCCAGCTGCTTGGCGATGGCCACGGCGGTGTCAATGTGGTCGCCCGTGATCATGACGGTGCGGATACCGGCGTCGTGCGCCTCGCGGATGGCGTCGGCGACCTCGGGGCGGACCGGGTCAATCATGCCGGACAGGCCGCAGAAGACCAGGTCATGCTCGAGCGCGGCGGGACTGCAGTCGGCCGGGACCTCGGTGTAGGTGCGGCTTGCCAGCGCCAGCACGCGCAGGGCCTCGTCGGCCATGGCCTTGTTGGCGGCCACGAGCTCGGCACGACGCTCCTCGGTCAGCGGAACGACCTTATCGCCCTCGTAGATGTGGGTGCACAGGCCGATCACCACGTCGGGCGCGCCCTTGGTGTACTGCTCGTACTCGCCGTCCAGGGTCTCGACGACCACGGACATCATCTTGCGGCCCGAGTCGAACGGGGCCTCGCCCACGCGCGGGTGCTCGGCGGTCAGGCCGGTGAGCCCCGCCTTGCCGGCGTCGTTGACGAGCGCGCACTCAGTCGGCTCACCCACGGCCTCGCCCAACTCCTCGTCCCACTGGGCATCGGAACACAGAGCCATGCCGGCCAGGAACTTCTCCTTAGGCGCAGCGAGCTCGTGCTTGACGACGGTCATCTTGTTTTGGGTAAGGGTACCAGTCTTGTCGGAGCAGATGGTCTGCGTGCAGCCGAGAGTCTCGACGGCAGAGAGCTTGCGGATGATTGCCTGGCGCTTGGCCATCTTGGTCACGCCAAGCGACAGCACGATGGTCACGACGGCGACCAGGCCCTCGGGGATGGCGGCGACGGCGAGCGAGACGGCAACCATAAAGGTGTCGAGCAGCGCGGTCGGGTCGGTGAGAACGTTGCCCACGCCGTGGCGGATGATGTCGACGCCAAAGATGACGACGCAGATGACGATAACCATGATGGTGAGGATGCGGCTGAGCTCGGCAAGCTTCACCTGCAGCGGCGTGAGCTCTTCCTTGGCCTCGGCCAGAGCGCCGGCGATCTTGCCCATCTCGGTATCCATGCCGGTACCGACCACGACGGCACGGCCGCGGCCGTACACCACGGTGGAGCCCATGTAGCACATGTTCTTGCGGTCGCCGAGCGGCACGTCATCGGTGCCGGTGGCGAGCTCGATCACGTTGGCATGCTTCTCGACAGGCACGGACTCGCCAGTGAGTGCAGCCTCTTCGATCTTCATCGTGGCGCTCTCGAGCACGCGGCAGTCGGCCGGGACGGAGTCGCCTGCCTCGAGCATGATCACATCGCCGGGCACGAGCTCGGCGCTCGGCAGGTGCACGAGCTTGCCGTCGCGCAGAACCTTGGACTGCGCGGCGCTCATCTCCTGCAATGCCTCGAGAGCTTCCTCGCTCTTGGCCTCCTGAACCACGCCCAGCACCGAGTTGACGATAACGACGAACATGATGATGGCGACGTCGGCAAAGTCCGCCTCGCCCTTGACCATGCCCGTGAGTGCACTGATGACGGCGGCAACGATCAGCATGATGACCATGGGGTCGGCCATCTGCTCAAAGAAGCGCTTCCACAACGGCGTCTTCTCGGCTTCCTCGAGCTTGTTAGGGCCTGTCTTGGCGAGGCGCGACGACGCCTCGTCGTTGCTCAGGCCGAGGTTCTCATCGACACCTTGGTCGCTGAGCACCTCCGCCGCGGCGGACAGGTATTCCTTTTGCATATAGAGTCCCCTCCTGGGATTCGGGCCACTCAGCAGATTGATGCCCGATCATAATTCCCAGGAGAAGGGCAAGGGCTCATCAAGGCTGCCGTGCTGAGCGGCAGTTGATAGTGGAGCTATGGTACCCCAAAGCGGCGCGTCTAGCCAAAACATTCCAATTGGAAACACGGCTCGAGTGCAACGATGCAGACCGTATGATGTTCAACATTGATAAAACGTTTTTTCTTCGACGCATCATCAAACTGAAATATCGCCCAGATAGCAGCGGTTAGAACGGTTGGTAAAGTTTTTGCATATACCGTTTTTCCGCAAAAAATGAACTTCTAATTCGGCATACGGTCGATTTTTGAGGGTATTCGGTCGTCATTTCGTTATAATCATCTCAGTTTTATTTCTTATGGTTTATCTATCAGCGCAAGACGATGTCAGATGGAGGTCTGAATGTACAAGCGCACCAAGATTGTATGCACCATGGGTCCCGCCTGCGATAGCGACGAGACCATCCGCGAGATGATCAAGGCGGGCATGAACGTCGCCCGTTTTAACTTCTCGCACGGATCCTACGACGAGCACCACGGTCGCGTCGAGCGCGTCCGTCGTATTTCCAAGGAGCTCGGTCTGCCCGTCGGCATCCTGCTCGACACCAAGGGCCCCGAGGTCCGCACCGGCCTTCTGGTCGATGGCAAGAAGGTCGCCGTCAAGACCGGCGACAAGATCGTCGTCACCGCTCAGCCCACGTCCGAGGATTTCCACGGCACCTCTGAGCACATCTCCCTCGACTACCTGGCTCTGCCCTCCGAGGTCGAGAAGGGCTCCCTCATCCTAATCGATGACGGCCTGGTTGCCCTCGAGGTCGAGTCCGTCGACGGCCAGGACATGACCTGCGTCGTTAAGAACGACGGCCTGATCGGCGAGCGCAAGGGCGTCAACATGCCCAGCGTCAACATCTCGCTGCCCGCCATCACCGAGCGCGATCGTCAGGACATCCTCTTTGGCCTGACCGAGAACATCGACTACATCGCCGCTTCCTTCATCCGTGACGGCGAGTCCGTCCGCGGCATCCGCGAGCTTTGCCGCGAGAACGGTGGCGAGCACGTGACGATCTTCCCGAAGATCGAGTGCGCCCTGGGCGTCGAGAACTTCGACGAGATCCTCGAGGTTTCCGACGGCATCATGGTCGCCCGTGGCGACCTGGGCATCGAGATCAAGCCCGAGCTCGTTCCGCACATCCAGAAGGAGATCATCGCTAAGTGCAACGCGGCCTACAAGCCCGTTATCACCGCTACGCAGATGCTCGACTCCATGCAGCAGAACCCGCGCCCGACGCGCGCCGAGGTTGCCGACGTTGCTAACGCCATTTACGACGGCACCGACGCCGTTATGCTCTCTGGCGAGTCCGCTGCCGGTAAGTACCCGGTCGAGGCCGTCAAGATGCAGGCCAGCATTGCTCTCGAGACCGAGAAGTACCTCCCGGCTCACGCTCCGCTCGAGGTTCCGGCTGACGCTCACGGCACCCGCGTCGTCAACAACGTTGTGGGTATGTCCGCTGTGAACATGGCTACCACCGTTGGCGCCAAGTGCATCACCGTGCCGACGACCACCGGTCGTACCGCTCGCCTGATCTCGCACTTCCGTCCCAACATGCCGATCTGCGCGTTCTCCCGCCACGAGTGGGCCGTCCAGCAGATGATTATGTACTGGGGCGTTATCCCGCACCAGGCCGAGATTACCCAGGGCACCGTCAACGGCACGATCGTCAAGGCGATCGAGACCGCTAAGGAGCTCGGCTACGTCGAGGCCGGCGACCTGACCGTCGCTACCGCCGGCGATCCCCGCATGAGCGTCCAGCTCGAGGACAAGGTCTCCTCGACCAACGTCGCTTACGTCGCTCAGGTGCGCTAAATCGCACTTGCAAGCACACTTGCATTGCAAAGGGCCCGGAAGGCCTCGCCTTCCGGGCCCTTTTTTAGAACCTACTTCATATGCGCTTCATCGACATGTGATCAGTCGCGAACCTTTCCGATGCCGAGCGTACCACCGAAGATGCCCTGCGACGGGAGCTGTTGGTCAATTGGGATGAACTGCTCACCGTTAAGCCGGCCGACTAGCAGCTAGCGATCAGGGGGACTGCGGGAACGTCAGAAGCAGCAACGCGAGCCGCGAATCCCGCCTCGGTCAGCTCGATGACCTCGGTAAACGTTGCGTCGAAGAATTCCTCGGTCAGCAGGCGGTATGGCGGATGGTCGGGCTCGCCGGGGTTTTCGCGCACAATCTCGTGCATAACGCCGATGGTCTTGAGCACATACTCCTTATGGATAGGATACTGCCCAAAACGCGTCGCAGCGGTATACAGGCGATCGGTCGCACGCGGGATGGAAACGATGCCCAGCGTCTTGCCAAACCAGTCAAAATCGCCCTGCTTTTTAATGCGGAACTCCTCGCACGGCTTGCCGCCGTGCGCCTCCAGGTACTGATTCACGCGCGTATTCCATACGGTATCGGCCACCAGATGCGACCAGACACCCAATGTCAAATCGAGCAACGCCTGCGCCACGTCCTCGGACGCAAGCGAGAACTCACGAGCGCCGGGACCGACAACCGGCTCAGCATCCCTGTAGCGCTGGGGATAGTGCACGCGATTCAGTCGCTCGCGCTCCTCGATAATCGAGGTCGCCGCGGCTGGCGCACCAGTGGGCGAACTTTTAAGCAACGGTACCACATAGGTATCCCAGAACTCATGCTCACGAGGCTTAGGGATAGGCTCGGGCTTTGCAAAGTGCGTAATGCGATACGGAATGGGATCAGCGATACCGGGAACCATATAGCCCACAAAAATGTCCGGAACCACGCAGCCAAACAAAAAGGCATTGCGGTCACGAACGCTATCGGAAAGCACACCAGCACGCGCCAGCAAGCGCTCCGTTTGAGCGATATGAATGTTCCAACTTGGCATAGCCACCCCCATAAAAAACCTGGATAACTATACCATCACGGCAAAGCCGCGCGGGCGGCTACGCACGCTCTACGCAGCAACTAGTCCGTAACACCGCTTTCGGTTCCATACGACGGCGAAGGCACCTCGACCACATGGTGATATCGATCAATATAGATTGCACGGGCACCCAGGCGTCGCATCAAATCCTGGTGATGCGTGCTCATCAAGACCGTTTTACCCGCCGCGACGTAGGCCAGCAAGAAGTTGACCACAATGTCGCATGAATCCTCGTCGAGTCCATTGGTGGGCTCATCGAGCACTAGGATATCGGGGTTCATCGATACGACTGCCGCCAGCGCCACACGCTTCTTTTGCCCGCCCGAGAGCTGATAGGGAGAGGCGTCGGCAAGGTCGGCAACCTGGAACAGCCCCATGGCATCGCGCACGCGGCGCTCGAGCTCGTCTGCCGGCAGCCCCATCTGCGCGGGACCAAAAGCAACTTCCTCGCCCACCGTGGCGCAGAACAGCTGGGCGTCGGCGTTTTGGAATACGAAGCCCACGCGCTGGTGGAACTTCTGAGCAGCAGCAGAATCCTTCAGATACGCCGCATCGACCACGCGTCCGTCAAACAGGTATGCGCCGGCATCCGCGAGCTCAAGGCCGTTGATAAGGCGCATGATCGTCGTCTTGCCACAACCGTTAGGACCAAGCAGAGCAACGAGTTCACCACGATCCACCTGCAGCGAAACGCCGTCGACCACCGTATGACCCGCATAGGAAAACACCACGTCGCGAAACTCGATGAGCGGCGTGGTCTCGGCGCCGGCAGCACCGCTCGCGCACATCGCGCCATTTGTATCGTTTGCCAAAACGTCGCCCTTCCCTATCCACATCGACGGCTCGACCGCCCGCGCTACAGCACTGCGCACAACACGGCGAGCAGAACCACAACGGCTGCGTAAACGGCATCGCGCCAGCCAAACCCGGCGCGCGCGGGAGCCGGATACGCGCCGGCAAAGCCGCGGCAGAGCATGGCCTCGTCCATCGCGCGGCTGCATTCCATCGCCTTGATAAAGGTCATGCCCATGATACCCGCGATCGAATCGGTACGCGAAAATCCCTCAGGCGCACGGCCAACGCTGCGCAGCATGACCGATTCGCACAGATTGTGCGCCGTGCGACCCAGCACCTCAATGTGCTTGAGCGCCATATCAAACGTAAAGATGACCTCGTCGGGTAGATGCAGCATCTTGAGCGCCGCCGACATGCGGCTCCAGGTAAGCGTCCACGAAACGCCCAGCACCAGCGACACAATAATGAAGGTCTTGAGCGCGATCTTGAGTATGGCGCCCTTGGCAGCCGCGCCCAGCAGCAGGGCAGGCAATGCCAGAACCACCGCAAGCCCCGTGGCGCCGAGCGCCGGTACAATGGTCGCACGCAGCCCGCGTGCGGGGCGCACCGCGACCAGCACCAGCGCGATAGCCGCCATCAACATGAGGTACAGCGGGCTCTGCGTCAGACACACGCACAGGACGCAGACGAACATCCCCACCAGGCGCACCGGAGCCGAAACGCAAGAAAGGGCGCGGTCGACCATCGACCCGCCCTCGTGCGCACCCCCACCCAGGCGAACCCGCTCAAGCAGGCTCGCCAGGTGCAGGACATTCTTTTGCATCACGCGATGCCGAGCCCCCACGGGCTCGTAACGCTGCTCGACCGCAAGCCAGCTAGGCAGCTCGGCTATTGCCATGAGCACCGCTTTCCTTAACCGTCAGCGAGATCAGACGGAATGCGATGGTGAGCACCGCCACGCCAATCACGCCGGACAGGATATACATGGCAGCCTGACCGGCAAAGCCAAGACCCTGCTCCTCGGAATAGGCCTGCAGGTAATCACCCGTAGGCAGAGCGTCGGCAAAGGTCGGGGTATCAAGGCCGACCGAAGCCTGCAGACTGTCGTCACCAACCTCCTGAACGGCGGTCGCGGCGCCCTCGGCGTCCCACTCGCCCCATGCGTCACCTGTGGCAAGCAAGCCGAGCGGCGTAGCCACGACAAGCACGGCGACCAAGATGAGCGTGGGGACCAGCGAGGTCTTCTTGGCAGCAGCGCCCTCGGCAGTAAGCTGGCCATCGACGGCCTCGGGCCCGACGATAACGCCCGGCGCCGTCTTCTTGATAAAGCCGTAGATCGCGGCAGTCGCCACGCCCTCGACCACGCCGGCAACCAGCATATGCGGGATCAACATGGCCGGAATAGCCACGGACAGCGGGAAGGGGCAGTACAGCGGAGCGCCCGAAGCGTTGGTAAAGAGCATCGGCTGAATACCAAACTCGATTGCCGCGCACAGGGCTGCCAGGCACAGGCCGACCCAACCGCTCACGACGGCAGAAACCGAGGTGCCCCAGCCCTTGCCATGCAAACGGCTGTTGAGCGCACGGAACACGATAGCAGCGACAAACGGCAGCACAAAGGCCATGTTAAAGCAGTTGGCGCCAAACGACAGAACGCCGCCGTCGCCAAACAGCAGCGCCTGTAGCGCCAGCGCGACCGAGACAGCGATGGCCGCGGCCTCCGGGCCTAGCAGCAGCGCAATGAGGGCACCGCCGACGGCGTGGCCTGTGGTGCCGCCGGGCAGCGGCACGTTGAACATCATGAGCAGGAAGGAGAACGCGGCGCAGATGCCCAGGAAAGCCATGTGCTCGCGATCGAGCGTGGCGCGCACCTTTTTGATGCAATGGACCCAAACGGGCACCATCGCCACCGCCATGACGGCATCGGTCTGCGGGGACAGATAATTATCTGGAATGTGCATGTACGCCTCCCGGTTATCGGCGCACAGAATTGCAACGCCGCTTAAATCACCTTGTCAGTGTTACGCATTGTCAGATTCGTAACACGCCGCGGGCTATCATAGCAAAACGGCGCGCTGCCGACAAAGCAGCACGCCGTTATGTAATGCGCGTGTCATATATGCAGGCTCAGCAATGCCTTTTCCAAACACTGCGGTCACGCAGGGCCCCACAGCAACTGCCGAGGGGTCCTGCGCTCCCAGCGCAAGCCCTATCCGCGGACCTCGCCGTTTACGCCCTTGCATACCTTGGTGACGATCTTCTGGTGCGCCTTCTCGACCTCTTCGCTGGTGAGCGTGTGGTCGTCGGAGCGATACGTAAGCGCAAAGGCCATGGACTTCTTGCCCGCTCCGATGCGGATGGGATCGCGGTAGACGTCGAACAGGCGCACGCCCTCGAGCAGCTTGCCGCCGGCGCTGGTAATGCGGCGCTCAAGATCCTCGCAGGTCACAGCATTGTCGACCACGATAGCAAGGTCGTGCTCAACAGCCGGGTACTGCGAGAACTCGCGGTAGTTCTCCTGGTTGCGGGCGCCCTTGATCAGCTTGTCCAGATCGAGCTCAAAGGCAACGACAACCTCATCGATGCCCATCGCCTCGCGCGCCTCGGGGTGAATCTCGCCGACCCAGCCCAGTACGGTGCCGCCGGACAGAACCTCGGCCGCACGACCCGGCTGCAAGAAAGCGTAGCCCTCACCCTCGACGGGACGGAAGCGAACCTTCTCGATGCGCAGCTGGGCGAGCAGCTCCTCGACAATGCCCTTGCCATAGAAGAAGCGCAGCTTGCGGTACTTCATGTTCCAAGACTGCTCGCTCCACTGGCCCGAGAGCACGCCCGCCACGGACTTGGTCTCCTTGGGCAGGCTGGCGTTCTCGCGACCGTGGAACAGGCTGCCGACCTCGTACAGGTGCACGTTGGGCGTACCGTGCGCCTCGTTGTAGGCCACGGACTGCAGCAGGCCCGGCAGCAGCGAACGACGCATCTCGGTCTGCTCGGCTACCAGCGGGTTCATGAGCACTACAGGGCAACCGCGGCCCTCGGTGGACATACCGATCTTCTCCAGGTCGCCCGGGGCGGCAAAGCCAAAAGTCGTGGTCTCGTTGAGGCCGCAGGCGCGCAGGATCTCACCGACCTTACGGGTGAGCTTCTGCTCGCGGGTCAGGCCGCCGATGTGGTTCTTGGCAGCCGGGATGGTCGCCGTCACGCGGCCCATGCCCCATAGGCGCAGGACCTCCTCGATCAGGTCAATCTCGCGCGGCAGGTCGGGGCGGAAGCTCGGCGGCGTGACCATAAAGTCCTCGCCGTCGCGCTCGACGGTGCAGCCCAGACGGGTGAGCGAACGCTCGATAAAGTCGGGCTCGATGTCGGCACCGCAGATGGCGCGTACGCGGGCCAGGCGCAGCTTAATGCTGTCGATGGTCTTGGGCGCGGGGAACACGTCGACATGGCCGGGAGCGACCTCGCCGCCGGCAATCTCCTCGATGAGTGCGCAGGTAACGTTGGCGACATCCACGCAGCCGGTCTCGTCGACCTGGCGCTCAAAGCGAATGGAGGCGTCGGAGATCAGCGACAGATCGCGGCTGGTGTGCGAGGTGCGACCGGCGTTGAAGCAGGCGCTCTCAACCATCA
>CAJKZO010000020.1:0-19639 GCA_905204365.1 uncultured Collinsella sp. | reverse complement strand
CTGATCCGGTCCGACCGGGCCGCGCGGCAAGGAGATATATTGCCAGACCGGAGGGCCCCCGCGGGCGGGAATCTGGGCGTACACATTTCCTACACATTTTGTGATCCGACTAACGTTTGCCAGCCGTTAACTACCGCTCGCCGAGCATCTCTTTATATAAGGCAGTCTCATGGTTAAAGCGGATACGTCCCCCTAGCTAAAGCACAGCCAGCATCGAGCAACTCATCACGTTCTTCCACCGAGAACCCCTCGGCGTAGACGCGCACCACTGGTTCGGTCCCGCTAGGACGGACCAGCAGCCACGTGTCATCCTCGAATGCCAAACGCAAGCCATCCATATGGCTAACGTTTTGCGGCACCTTGCCACAAATCGACTTGGGGTTTACGCCCGGCAGCAGGGTTCGTAACGTTTCGGCATCTTCGGCCTCAAGGCGTAAATCGCGTCGACCGTAACTCGTCTTACCAAAACTGTCCTCGAGTTGGTCGACCAGAACGCCCAAAGGCGCGTCCGTCTTCGCCATAAGCTCACACAGAATCAGACAGGCGAGGATTCCATCGCGCTCGGGCATATGCGCGGCAATGCCGATACCACCGGCTTCTTCGCCGCCTATGAGAACGCCGCCCTTCTTCATCTCTGCCGCTATATATTTGAAACCGACTGGTTTGACGGTCACGCGGCAGCCAAGCGCCTCGGCAATGCGACGCACAAGCGTCGAGCACGAAAGATTGACGACGACGCGCCCCTCCAAATTACGAAATTGAACCAAGTCGCCCAAAACGAGCGCCATGATCTGATGCGGATGTATATATCTGCCGCGCTCGTCAACCGCACCGATACGGTCGGCGTCGCCGTCGGTCACCAGGCCAGCGCAAGCTCCGTCATCGATAACCGTGCGCTCGCAAGCGTCCACCCAAGGCTCAACGGGGTCGGGGCAGATATCTTCTTGGTCAGACGCCTGCCCGGCGTGAATCTCGTGCACCTCAACGCCAAGCTCGCGCAGCAAGTCGGCTAGATAGCCCTGGGCTGCGCCGCCCATGGGATCGACAACCACGCGCAGGTGCGCGGCGCGGATGGCTTCGGCATCGACAAATGATGCCACCGCCTGCATATAGTCAGGAATGATATCCGCGGTGCGATATTGCCCCTCGATCCCCATTGGCTCGGGAGCCATGGTCTCTTCGAGCTCTTCGATGACATCCTGGTTGGCGGTCGAGCCGTCACCCATGCGAATCTTGAGGCACAGATAACCCTGCGGATGATGGGACCCCGTCACCATGAGCGCGCCGCACGCCTCACCGTCATAAGCCGCCGCCCACGTAAGGGCAGGGGTCGGAACAGGTCGCGAAGCGAGCACGGCGTCCAGCCCGTGCGCTGCTAGCACACCCGCCGCAAGCTCAGCGAACTCGCTCGCCAGGGGCCGGGTGTCGAACCCTATATATACCGTTTTGCCCGGATTGGTCTTTTGCCACAATTCGCCGACGGCATCGGCGATACGGGCAACGTTATCGGCAGCGAAGTCCTCATCGACGCGAGCGCGCCAACCGTCAGTTCCAAAATGAATTATCGCGCACACGCGCAGACACCTCACAGTGTTTGGATCATGGTACGCGTGAGGTATACCCGCAACACGCACTCGGCAACCCGCCGGCACCAGCATTCACCATTTGGGCAAATGCTGCCGAGGACATGCAAGCAATAAAAAAACCGCCCCGTATGGAGCGGTTTTACCCTTTATATATCGAGCGCCTCGGCCATCGCTGCCGTAGTGATTGCCGTGGTTCCACAACAACTGCCCACCATTGCGGCGCCGGCATGTCTCCATTCGATGCATGCGCGCGCGAAAGCTTCGGGGTTCTCGTGCCACACGGGGCCATCCTGAGTCTGGACCGGATCGCCCACGTTGGGACGCACCGTGACGGGAGTAGTCGCCGATGCAACCATCCTGGGCACCGTCGCGTTCGCGGCCGCAAGCGAACAGCAATTAACACCAACCGAGTTTGCGCCGTGTTTTTCGGCGTACAAAACGGCTGCCTCGATGTTGAGGCCATCGCCCAACAGGTCGCCTTTATCGTCAACGACAAAACTCACCAGAACAGGCATGCCGTCGGCGGCATCTCGAGCGCCGGCAAGCATGGGCTGCAAATTACGGATAGACGTCACCGTCTCGATCAGCAGACCGTCAACGCCGGCATTGAGCAAGGCGTGCGCCTGTTCGCGCGCAATGCCTCGGATTTCACGATACTCGGCAGAGTCCTCGGCAAACCACTCAATACCGATCGGGCCCATCGAGCCCAGCAGCAGCTGAGGGTGCGCCTGGCGGGCATCGTCGACGGCCCCGCGATTGACCTCCGCCACGGACGGCGCAATCTGGTCGTGTTTGAGGGCATAGCTTGATGCCTGAAAGGTGTTGGTAATGAGCACCTGCGCGCCGGCGGCGACATACAAGCGATGGATACGAGAAACGGTCTGCGGCTCTGCCAGATTCCAAAACGCCGGTGGAATGTCGGCGGCATCGTACTCACTCAACAAAACACTGCCCATGGGGCCCTGCGCCAACAAGGTCTCGCTCGACAAGCGGCGCGTAAGTTCCTCGGCACCAAAGCGGTTGTAATAACTCGTATCCATATATATCCCGCTATTCCTCGACGCTGATTCCCTGCTTTTCGAGATAGGCGAGCCAGCGGCTCATCGTGTCCTCGGATAGCGCATGCTCCATCATGCAGGCCTCGGAATCGGCTCGCTCAAATTCGACACCGAGCTCCTGAACCAAAAACGTACGGATGAGGCGGTGACGGTACCAGATAGCCGTGCCAACCTCGCGGCCGCGATCGGTCAGGACTACCTTGCCGTAGTGCGATTGCTCGACAAGCTCGGATGCCTTGAGCGCCGAAACCGCTTTATTGACCGATGCCTTGGAGACGCCAAGGCGCTGCGCGATGTCGACCGATCGCACGCCGTTGGTTTCCCCCTCTTCGCTTTCAATGCGAACCATGCACTCCAAGTAGTCTTCGTTCGCCACCGTCAGATGCAGTTCGCGCGAGCTAATTGTCGTATCCATGATCTTCCGTCCCTTCTGCATTCAATGGCTGATTCTACCCCATTCAAGCGTCGCGGTATGCCGTGGCATACCGTGCTAGAGTTCTTGTTGCACACGACGACCAAGATTGGAGCGGTCTTTATGGAAAACACCACCACGAACCCCGATGTCCTCGAGCGCTTTTTGCGCTATGTCCAGATCAACACGCAGTCCGAGGATGCAAACTGCGACCAGGTACCCTCGAGCGCCGTTCAGTTTGACCTTGCCAACGTGCTGGCTGAAGAGCTGCGCGAGCTTGGTGCGGAAGATGCCCACGTGACCGAGCACGCCTATGTCTGCGCGCATATCCCCGCAAGTGCGGGCGCTGAGGACAAGCCCGCCCTGGGCCTGATCGCCCATCTCGACACCACCGAAGTTGCACCGGGCGCCGGCGTGAAGCCGCACATCGTACACTACGAAGGCGGCGACCTGGTCTGCGGCACGGTTGACGGTAAGCCCGTTGCCATGAGTACCGCCAAGCTTCCCGCCCTGAACGACCTCGCAGGTGAGGACCTGGTCTGCAGCGATGGCACCACGCTGCTGGGCGCGGACGACAAGGCAGGCGTCGCCGAGATCATGTCGCTTGTCGCGCGTATCGCTCAGGACCCTTCTCTGCCCCATCCCGCACTCGGCATTTGCTTCTGCCCTGACGAGGAGATCGGCCACGGAGCCGAGCTGTTGGATATCGATACCTTTGGCTTCAAGTACGCCTACACGGTCGACGGCGGCCCCATCGGCGAACTGGAGTGGGAATGCTTTAACGCCGCCGAGGCGACCGTCTGCTTTGAGGGCCAGTCCATCCACCCGGGCGACGCTAAGGGCCGTATGGTCAACGCAGGCAATCTGTTCTGCGACTTCAACGCGTTGCTCCCCTACGTACAGCGCCCGGAGTATACGGAAGGCTACGAGGGCTTTTATCACCTTGAGGGTGTATCTGCGACCGTCGATCACGCCACAGCGCGCTATATCGTCCGCGACCATGACGCCGCCAAGTTCCAGCAGAAACTCGACCTTGTTGATGCCGCTGCCTCGATGCTCAACCAGCGTCTGGGTGAGGAGCGCGTGACGGTCGAGATTAAGCAGCAGTATCGAAATATGGCCGAGATCGTTCGTGACTATCCCGAGCTTATTGATGTTGCCAAGGAAGCCTACCTTGCCTGCGGCGTTGAGCCCCAAGTGCTGCCAATTCGTGGCGGCACCGACGGCGCCCAGCTGTCGTTCCGCGGTCTGCCCTGCCCCAACCTTTCCACCGGCGGCTATTGCTACCACGGCGTCAACGAGTTCGTCCCGGTCAGTTCGCTCGTCAAGATGACCGACGTCCTGCAGGAGCTCGTCGCCCGCTTTGCATAGAGAACTCGAACAATCTAGGTAAGCAAAACCGCCCCGTCCTCAGAACCGAGAACGGGGCGGTTTTTGGTGCAAGGGGAGTAGTCAGCACCGCAGGTTGAGCCAACGTCAGCGAGCGACGTCCAAGGTGAACAAGTTGGCATGAAAAAGGCAGGGCATTGACCTTCTGGTCATGCCCTGCCTTTTGAATGACAAATTGTCGCCTTGGGCGGCGCGCAGCGTCAAGCCGTTACGGCGTTTGGTAAAACGCCGTAACTTAGTAGTTGGCCTCGTAGCCGTTACCGTCGCCGGTGGGCTCTTCGTAGTAGTCCGAATCGCTCGAATCGCTTGAGTCATCGGAATCGTCAGAGCTGACCGATGAGGTTGCGGTACCGTTTGCGTAGTCGTCAGACGTGTTGTTGTTCAGGTCGCCGATCGTAGAACTGGAACCGTCGGAAAGACCCATGGTGTTGGGACCCTTGGGATCCTTGCCGGCATCGACGCGCTCCATCATTTCCTTGAGCTCGTCCTCGTAGACAAAGACGTAGCTCACACCGTCGATCATGGTGCTGTCGTCGGCGTACGAGGGCAGGTTGGCCGAGTAGATACCGTCGACATCCATACCGCGCATGGCGTTGACCGTAGCCACGATATCCTGAACGCTCATATCGGTTACGAGCATATCGGACAGCGAATTAACCAGGCCAAAAATCTTCGTGGCATCGAAGTTATTGAGAATCTGGTTGGCAAGGGCGCCAAGCACCTGACGCTGGTGGCGCATGCGCGTGTAATCGCCGTCGGCATAGGTGTAGCGGCAGCGGGCATAGGTAAGGGCGGTGGCACCGTCCATATGCTGCTGGCCAGCGGTAATCTTAATATCCAGGTGCTCGGGGTCGTCAACATCATCGGTTGCGTTAATGTCGATACCGCCAACCGAATCAATCAGCGCCTGCATACCGTCGAAGCTGACCTCGGCATAGTGGGAAATCTGAACACCGCACAGCTCGTTGACCGCCTCGACCATGGCCTCGGCGCCGCCAACGGTATGGCAGGCGTTGATCTTCATGGTCTCACCCTTGTACTCGACCTTGGTGTCGCGCGGAACGGAAATGAGCGTCGCCTGCTTTTGCGTGGGGTCGATGCGTGCCAGGATAATCGAGTCGGCACGATACGTATCCTCGCCCGGACGGCCGTCGGTGCCAAGAAGCAGCACGTAGAACGGATCCTTTGCCTCATCGGTGTCAACCAGAACCCGACGCAGATTGTCGGTAATGACATTAGAATCGCCGAGCTTGCCCATAATGGTGGCAAACCACAGGCCGGCAGCAGTAGTGGCACTCAGCAGCACGCCAAGCACGACAATGAGCGCGACGTGACGAATCGTGTGGCTACGACGACGTTGACGAGCGCGCTCGGAATAGCGAGCCACGTTATCGCGACTGTAGATCTTGGCCTGCGCACCAGTTGAGGGTCTTCGGGCGGTGGTATCCGCGAGGGGCTTTTTATTAAACATAGGCAACCTGTATTAGTAGATGACGGGATCGGGGACGGTAGCATGCTCGACATGCGCGCCGAGCGCCTGCAGCTTTTCGACAAACTGCTCGTAGCCGCGCTTGATGTGATGGATGGCCGAAACCTCGGTCGTCCCGTCGGCGATCAAGCCCGCTACGACGAGGGCCGCTCCGCCACGCAGATCGGGCGAGGTAACCTGTGCACCCGAGAAGCCCTTGACGCCATGAATCATGGCATGATGGCTCTCGATACGAATGTCGGCGCCCATGCGTACCAGCTCAGAGGCAAACATAAAGCGATTCTCGAAGATGTTCTCGGTAATAACGGAACTGCCGTCGGCGAGGGCGGAAAGCACCATAATCTGTGCCTGCATGTCGGTCGGGAAGCCGGGGAACGGAAGCGTCTGGATGTCGACCGGCTTGATGCGCTCGGCGCGATTCACGTGAACGCCGTCGTCGGTACGCTCGCAATCGATACCCATGAGCTCCATCTTCTTGAGCACCATGCCCAAGTGAATGGGGCAAAAGCCCGTGACATCGACACCGCGATCGTCGGCCATCAGCGCACCGGCGACGATAAAGGTACCGGCCTCGATGCGGTCGCCCACTACGCGATGGGTAACAGGATGCAGCTCTTCCACGCCCTCGATGGTCACGACAGGCGTACCGGCACCGACAATCTTAGCGCCCATCTCGTTGAGCATGTTGGCGAGATCGACGATCTCGGGCTCGCGGGCGGCATTGTCGATAACCGTGGTGCCCTGTGCGCGCACAGAGGCCATGATGAGGTTCTCGGTCGCACCGACGCTGGCGAACTCGAGCGTGACGGTGGTACCGCGCAGACCTTGGGGCGCATTAGCGTTGATGTAACCGTGGGCGGTATCGAACTCAACGCCCAGGGCCTCGAGACCAAGAATGTGCATATCGATCTTGCGAGCACCCAGGTTGCAGCCGCCCGGCATGGCAATCTTGGCGCGATGGAAGCGGCCCAGCAGGGGTCCCATGACGGCGGTGGAAGCACGCATCTTGGCAACGAGCTCGTAGGGGGCCTCCCAAGAATCGACCTGAGAGGTATCAATCTCGAGCGTGTGCTCGTCGAGAACATCGATCGTAGCGCCCATGCCCTTGAGCACCTTGCCCATCACGTGGACATCGGAAATATCGGGCACGTTCTGCAGCGTCGTCTTGCCCGGCGCCAGAAGCGTTGCCGCCATGAGTTTGAGCGCGGAGTTCTTGGCACCCGAGACGGGCACGGAGCCTCCGATGGCGTGGCCACCCTCAACGCGGATAATATCCAAGGTCTACCCTTTCAAAAAGCATGCCCGGGGTGGCTGGGCCATCCCGGGCATGATGTGTTCGCAAATGGTCGAACGCTAAATCGTTTGACTATTGGGCAAGCTTGAGCTTACACCATGCGATTTCATTATAGAGGTAGGCGCGGCGTGCATCATCCTCCGACAAATTACCCAGCTTCTCTTCAAAACCTTGAATATCAGCTTTAAGCTTGTCGGCATCGACGGTCGCCAAATCGCAAGCGCGCTCGGCGAGAACGGTCACGACATCGTCCGCAACCTGGGCATAGCCGCCGGCCACGGCAAACGTGTGGTCGACAGTGCCCATGGCCTTATCGGAAACGCGAACGTAACCGCGGTCGATCGTGCAGATCTCGCTGGAGTGAGCAGGCAGAACGCCAAACTCGCCATCCGTGGACGGAATCGACACAAACGCAGCGTCGCCCTCATAGGCGCAGCTCACGGGGCACACGATGCGGATACGCATAACCTACTTCTCCCCCATCTTGCGGGCGCGCTCGCGCACGTCCTCAATCGTGGAAGCATAGCGGAAAGCCTGCTCGGGCAGGTCATCGGCCTTGCCGTCGACAATCTCGGCGAAAGAGCGGACGGTATCCTCGACGCGGACGTAGACACCGGGGTTGCCGGTGAACTTCTCGGCGACGTGGAAGGACTGCGAGAGGAACTGCTGAATCTTACGGGCGCGGTTGACCGTAAGGCGCTGCTCCTCGGACAGCTCGTCCATACCCAGGATGGCGATGATGTCCTGAAGGTCGGAGTACTCCTGCAGGAGCTCCTGGACCTTGACGGCGACACGGTAGTGCTCCTCGCCGACGATCGAGGGATCGAGAGCGTCGGAGGAAGACGCGAGCGGGTCGATAGCCGGGAACAGGCCGAGCGACGAAATGCTACGCGAAAGAACCGTGGTGGCGTCGAGGTGCGTAAACGTCGTGGCAGGCGCCGGGTCGGTCAGGTCGTCTGCGGGGACGTAGACAGCCTGGACGGAGGTAATGGAACCCGTCTTGGTCGAGGTAATGCGCTCCTGGAGGTCGCCCATCTCGGTTGCCAGCGTGGGCTGGTAACCAACGGCGGACGGCATACGGCCCAGCAGTGCGGAAACCTCGGAACCTGCCTGGGAGAAGCGGAAGATGTTGTCGATGAACAGCAGAACGTCCTGGCCACGATCACGGAAATACTCAGCGGTGGTAAGGCCGGCCAGACCGATGCGCAGACGCGCTCCGGGCGGCTCGTTCATCTGACCATAGACCAAGCAGGTCTTGTCGATAACGCCAGACTCGCTCATCTCGAGGAACAGGTCGGTGCCCTCGCGGGTACGCTCGCCGACGCCAGTGAACACCGAAGTGCCGCCGTGCTCCTGGGCGAGGTTGTTGATGAGCTCCTGAATCAAAACGGTCTTGCCGACGCCGGCGCCGCCGAACAGGCCCGTCTTGCCGCCCCGGATGTAGGGCTCGAGCAGGTCGACGGCCTTGATGCCGGTCTCGAAGATCTCGGTCTTGGTGGTGAGCTCGTCGAAACGGGGCGCTGCATGGTGGATGGGGTAGAACTCCTCCACCTCGGGCATGGGCTTGCCGTCGACGGGCTTGCCCATGACGTTCCAAATACGGCCGAGCGTCTCGGGGCCAACAGGCATCTTCATGGGCTCACCGGTATCGGTGGCGATGAGGCCGCGCTGCAGGCCGTCGGTCGAGGACATGGCGACCGTGCGGACGACGCCGCCCGGAAGCTGGCTCTCGACCTCGAGGATCGTGCTCAGATGACCGATCGGGGTCTCGGCCTCGACCGTGAGCGCGTTGTAGATCGGGGGCACCGCGCCGTCAAACTTGACGTCGACGACAGGGCCGATGATTCGCACGATGCGACCATCACCGGCAGTCGTCTTCTTGGTGGCTTCCTCGACCGCAAGCTTTACGGTGTTATTAGCCATTACTGTTCCTCCAATGCTGAGGCTCCGCCGACGATCTCGTTAATCTCGGTCGTGATCGAAGCCTGGCGCACGCGACTATACGTGCGGGTAAGGGTCGAGATGATCGCGGTGGCGTTTTCCGTCGCGGAGTGCATGGCCTTGCGGCGTGCACCCTGCTCGGCAGCCGCCGAATCGATCAGGGCCTGGTAGATGACCGTCAGGATATAAGACGGCACAAGCTTGCCGAGAACATGCTCGGGAGAGGGCACGAACTCGAACGTGGACGAGATGCGCTTAGGGGCGTCGGTCTCGTTCTTACGCGGACCGTGGGCCATAGCGATCATCTCGGGGTCGAGCGGCAACAGATGCTCGACGCGAAGCTCCTGATCCACGCGGTTCTTGGCGTGGTGGTAGACAAGCTCGACACGGTCAAGCTCACCGGCACGATACGCATCGCAGATATGAGAGGAGATCATGCGGGCCTGATTGAAATCGGGCTCAGAGGAGTTGCCCTCAAAGTGCATGACGACGTTTGCGCGGTCACGGAAATACGTGGCCGGTTTGCGCCCACACGCGATGATCTCGCACTCGATGCCGTCGTTCGCCCAAGAAGCGGCGAGCTTTTCGGCCGTACGCTCCACCGTCGTATTGAAACCGCCGGCAAGGCCGCGGTCCGAGGCAATAACGACAATCAGGCCATGCTTGACGCTCTCATGCTTCTGCAGCATGGGATCGGTGCCCGAACAGGAGGCGTCGCCGGCGACCGTCAACATGACGTCGGTTAGCGCCTCCTTATAGGGCTCGGCCTGCTTGGAGCGATCGAGGGCACGACGAATCTTGGCCGTAGAGACCATCTCCATCGTGCGCGTGATCTGCTTGGTCGTGGTAACCGAGGAGATTCGCTTCTTAATGTCGCGAAGGTTGGCCATGGGGCTTAGTTCTCCTCTGATCCAGAAACATCCGAATGGTGCTTGGCCATGAACTGCTGCTTGAAGTCGCCGATGACGCGCAAGAGCTCAGCCTTGGTGTCATCATCGATCTTCTTGGCGCGAACCTTGTCGAGCAGCGAGCCAAAGCCATTGTCCATGTACTCGATGAGCTCGGCACGGAAAGGCAGCACGTCGGCAATCTCCAGGTCATCCAGGAAGCCCTCGTTGCCAGCGAACAGCGTGACGATCTGCTCGCCAACCTCAAACGGCTTGTAGCGCGGCTGCTTCAGGAGCTCGGTCATGCGAGCACCATGGGTCAGCTGCTTCTGAGTAGCCTCGTCGAGGTCGGAGCCGAACTGCGTAAAGCCGGCGAGCTCCTGGTACGAAGCGAGGTCCAGACGGAGGTTGCCGGCGACCTGCTTCATAGCCTTGGTCTGTGCGTCGCCACCGACGCGGGACACGGAAATGCCCACGTCGACTGCCGGGCGCTGGCCCTGGAAGAAGAGCTCGGACTGCAGGTAGATCTGACCATCGGTAATGGAAATGACGTTGGTCGGAATGTAGGCCGAGACGTCGCCGTCCTGGGTCTCGATGATCGGCAGTGCCGTCATGGAGCCGTAACCGTTCTTCTTGGACATCTTGACGGCACGCTCAAGCAGACGAGAGTGCAGGTAGAAGATGTCGCCAGGATAGGCCTCGCGTCCGGGCGGACGATGCAGCGTCAGCGACATCTGACGGTAGGCCACAGCCTGCTTGGACAGGTCATCGTAGATGACGAGCACGTGGCCGCCGGGGTTGGTCTCGCTGGCGGGCTTGCCGTCCTCGCCGTTGTACATGAAGAACTCGCCGATAGCGGCACCGGCCATAGGCGCGATGTACTGCATAGGGGCGGAATCGGCAGCGGTGGCCGAAACGATGATGGTGTAGTCGAGCGCACCGTGCTGAGCGAGGGTCTCGCGGATGTTGGCAACCGTGGAGGCCTTCTGGCCGATGGCGACATAGATGCAGACCATGCCCTTGCCGCGCTGGTTGAGGATAGCGTCGATGGCAATGGCGGTCTTACCGGTCTTACGGTCGCCGATGATGAGCTCTCGCTGACCGCGACCAATAGGCACCATGGAGTCGATGGCCAACAGGCCGGTCTGAACCGGCTCGCACACCGGGGTACGGTCGATGACGCCGGGGGCCTTGAACTCAATGGGACGACGGTGCGTGGCGACGATGTCGCCCAGGCCGTCGATGGGCTGGCCGAGCGGATTGACGACGCGGCCGAGCATGGCGCGGCTCACGGGGATATCCATAATGCGGCCAGTGGTGCGGCACTCGTCGCCTTCCTTGATGGAGTCGACGGCACCGAACAGAACGGCGCCGACCTCGTCACGGTCAAGGTTCTGGGCAAGGCCGAAGACGGTCTCACCGGTATCGGAGCTCTTGAACTCCAGAAGCTCGCCTGCCATGGCGCTCTTGAGGCCGGAGACGCGCGCGATGCCGTCGCCTACCTCGTCGACCGTTGAAACCTCATGCGTATCGACCGTCGCGGAGAGGCTCGTGAGCTGCTCCTGCAGTTTCTTGGCGATATCCTGGGCATTGAGGGTTTCGGACATTAGGCTTCACCTCCGTACGAATTAGCAGAGTTTGCGAGGGTCTCCTGCGCGATGCGCAGCTGCGTCTTGACGGAAATGTCACGACGCTCGCCGCGGGCCTCGAGCACCAGGCCGCCCACGATAGACGGGTCGACCTGCTCGATAAGGAATACCTTGCGGCCGAAGTCCTGCTCGCATTTCTTAGTGATGGTTTGACGCAGCTCGTCGTCGAGCGGGATCGCCGTGGTGACGGTCACGCCCACTACATCCTCGTCTTCCTCGGCAACATACTTAAAGGCAGCTGCCACCTTGGGAAGAAGGTCGAGCTGGTCGCGCTTGGACATGGTGTCGAGCACGGCGATGATCTCGGGGCTGGCAGAAGCCAGGCGCTCGATCATCTCGAGGTCCTCGAACACATGGTTCTCGGCCTTGGCGGCTTCCAGAAGGGAGCGCGCGTAGGTCTCGAGCACCTTGTCCTGATAGCGGCTAGTCGGCATTCAGGCTACCTGCTTCCTGGATGTAGCGCTCGATGAGCTTCTTCTGCTCGGCATCGTCCTCGAGTGCCTCGCCCACGATCTTGGTGGCGACGGCAACGGACAGGTCGGCGATGGAGCTCGCGGCACCGGCGTAAATGGACTTGCGCTCGTCCTCGACGGTCGTATGGGCCTTGGCGATGATCTCCTCGGCCTCCTTGTGAGCAGCCTCGATGATACGGGCGCGCTCGGACTCGGCGTCCTTACGGGCCTCGAGAACAATGTCGGCAGCCTGACGACGGGCGTCGGTGACGATCGAGTCGGACTCAGCGCGCTTGGCGATAGCCTCCTGCTTGGTCTTCTCGGCCTCGTCGAGGCTCTCCTTAATCTTCTTGCCGCGCTCCTCCATGGTTTTCATGATGCCCGGCAGGGCGACCTTGGCCAGCACGATCCAGATAATCAGGAAGGCGATAAGCGCCGGGATGAACTCCGCCATCTTAGGGATGAGGATGTCCGCACCGGCAGCGCCGTCCTCGGCGAACGCGGAAACCGGCATGAGCAGCGCGGCCGCGGACGCGGAGAGTGCGATCGCGCTCTTCTGGGATGAAAGATTCATACTTGACGCTCCGTGCTATTTAACGATCAGCGCGACAACGAAGCCGATCAGAGCCAGAGCCTCGCCGAAGGCGGAGCCCATGATGAAGACGGTGAACACGCGGCCCTGGACCTCAGGCTGACGGGCCATAGCACCCGTAGCACCCAGAGCAGACAGGCCGATAGCAAGACCAGCGCCGATAACACCGAGACCGTAACCGATAACTCCCACGATTCCTCCTTTGTCGTGCGTGTCTTATTTCACGCAGGATAACCTTTTTATAACTGCCGGGCTCCATGGGTACGGGCACCGGCGGTTTAACGAATTGCCTTACCTTTAAGGCGCGAACGGAAGACTACTCCTCCTCCGCGACCTCCTCTGCCTCGGAGACATACACGGCGGTAAGGACCGTGAAGACGTAAGCCTGGATGGCGCCGACCACAAGCTCGATCGCATAGATCAGGATAAGGATGGCAAGCCAGGCCAGCGAAGGCAGGGCGCCGACGGCGTGCGCCGCGGAAACCTGCTGAAGCAGCGGCTGCATGAACATGCTCGCCATGATGGCGAACGAGCCCATGACCACGTGTCCTGCAAACATGTTGCAGAACAGACGGACGGCGAGCGTGATGAGGCGCAGGAAGGTCGAGAAAAGCTCGACGACCCACACGAGCACGTTCATCGGGAAGCTCACGCCCTGCGGAGCGAGGCTCTTGATGTAGCCGATCACGCCGTGAGCCTTGCATCCGTAGTAGATGAAGTACACGAAGGCGAAGATGGCGAGCGCGGCGGTGGAGCCGATTGCGCCGGTGCCGGGCTTCATTCCCGGGATCAGGCCGATCATGTTATTGATCAGGATGAACAGGAAAAGCGAGCACAGGAACGGGAAGTGCTTCTTCCAGTTCTCACCCACGACACCCTTGCCGATATCGTTCTCGACGTACTCGATGATGTACTCGAAACCGTTGACGAAGAAGCCCTTGGGAACCAGGGTCTGCTTCTTCTTGAACACGGCCAGGACGATCAGGAGCACGATCGTGGAGACGATCAGCCAAAACGAGTACTGCGTGATGCCGCAGCTCAGATCGCCCACGACAGGGGTGGAGCTGAACTCGCTGACCAGATGATTAATCTCATCAGGCAGCTTTTCAAAAATTTCCACGACTTACCTTTCGACCTCATGAGGATCTCGCAGCGCCTTGGCGACGCGAACCGTGCAGGCGGCCATAAAGGCCACGAAGCCGATCGCCTCGCCCAGGAGGAACATGCGAAATGCCTCTCCGAACAACACAAACACAACCAAGGTAAAGACGAGCAGGGCGATTGCCGAGACCGCCAGACTCACCATACCCTTGAGCATGTCCGCATTCTGTTTATCGTCAAGAACCGGCTTGAGCGTAAAGACAAAGGGAAGAAAGGCGACCGCGCCCGCGATGGCGCCTGCAACGATAGCGAGCAGATCGGCTATCTGAAACACTGGCGTCCTCACTTTCCTTTTTAACGCTTCACAGAACAGTTCCCGCCAAACATTGGTGACTATTGTACGAGCCAATCGCTAAAGTACAACCGAAAAAGCATCGGTTAATACGCACCTGTTCGTTTTCTTAAGACCTTCTTTATGCCGCAGGTACGGTAATACGTTTTTCTCGAACCCCGCAGGGCAAAACGTCCGTTAACAGGAGTGCGCGCGGTCGCCTTTTGTTCGTCCGCGCGCACCGTTTCTTCGTATTTGCAGCCGCGGCCGTCTTAGCCCAGCGACTAGAGCGTGCCGTAGATGCGATCGCCGGCGTCGCCCAGGCCGGGAACGATGTAGGCAGCCTCGTTGAGATGGTCGTCGATAGCGCAGGTATAGATATGCACATCTGGGTCCTTCTCGGTCAGCGACTTGAGGCCCTCGGGGGCCGCGACGATGCACAGCATGCGGATGTCCTTGACACCGCGCTCGCGCAGGTAGCTGATGGCCATCTCGGCCGAACCGCCCGTGGCGAGCATGGGGTCGACGACCAGGCAGATGCGCTGGTCGATATCCTTGGGCATCTTGCAGTAATACTCATGCGGCTCATGGGTAACCTCGTCGCGTTCCATACCGATGTGGCCTACGCGAGCGGAGGGCACCAGGTCGAGAATGCCGTCGACCATGCCAAGGCCCGCACGCAGGATGGGCACGATGGCGAGTTTCTTGCCGGCGAGCTGTTTGAACGTGGCGGTAGTGATGGGGGTCTCGACCTCGACGTCTTCCATAGGCAGGTCGCGCATGGCCTCGTAGCCGTCAAAAAGCGCGAGTTCGCGCACGAGCTGGCGGAACTGGTTGGTGCCGGTGTTTTTGTCGCGCAGGATCGACAGCTTGTGCTGGACGAGCGGATGATCGACAAGCGTCACACGGGACGCATCGTAGGTGACGGTCATGGGTTGATTGCCCCTTTCGTTGCGGCCGCAAAACGGCCTTGCTGACAAGGCGCGCAGCAATGTTGCCGCCGCACGCCATGCATAAGTTTAGCGGTTTGTTGTATCGAGCAGCCCATCGCAGCCCTACTGTGCGGTACTGAGCGAGCGCTTGACTGCATCACGCCAGCCCGCAAGGTTTTGCTCGCGACGCTCGGCGGACATATGGGGAAGGAAGGTCCTAACGATCTGGGCATTTTGCTCCAGCTCTTCAAGGTCTTCCCAATAGCCGACGGCAAGACCCGCCAAGTACGCGGCACCGATTGCCGTGGTCTCCACCGTCTCGCATTGCAGCACGGGGATATCCAGCAGGTCGGCCTGGAATTGCATGATGAACTCGTTGCGTGAGGCGCCGCCATCGACGGACAGGCGCTCAATCGAAAGTCCCACGTCCTGCTCCATGGCGCGCAGCACGTCATAACTCTGGTAGGCCATGGACTCGCAGGCCGCACGCACAATGGTCGCGCGACTCGAGGCACCGGTCAGGCCGCACACGATACCGCGGGCACGCGGGTCCCACCAGGGAGCGCCCAGGCCAGCGAAGGCGGGGACGAAGTAGCAGCCCTCGTTGTCGTTGATCGAAGCGGCGAGTTGCGCGGACTCGCTCACACTCGAGATGATGCCCATGTTGTTGCGCAGCCAGTTCATGGTTGAGCCGGCGGCAAAGATAGAACCCTCGAGCGCATAGCTGATCTTGCCGTCCGCGGCGATACCGATCGTGGAGACCAGACCGTTCTTGGATTCGACGACCTCGTCGCCGGTGTTCATGAGCATAAAGCAACCTGTGCCATAGGTGTTTTTGGTTTGGCCGGGATGGAAGCAGCAGTGGCCGAACAGCGACGCCTGCTGATCGCCCGCCACGCCCATGATGGGCGGCATGTTGGTCATGATGTCGCTCGCGACGCGGCCGTAGTCGCCCGAGCTCCAACGAACCTCGGGCATCATGGAACGTGGAACGTCAAAGAGCGCCAGCAGGTCGTCGTCCCAATCGAGCGTATGGATATTAAAGAGCGCCGTGCGGCTGGCATTGGTGTAGTCGGTGGCAAAGACCTGGCCGCCGGTGAGGTTGTAGATGAGCCAGGTGTCGATGGTGCCGAACATGAGGTCGCCCGCCGCCGCGCTCTCACGCGCACCGTCGACGTTGTCGAGGATCCACTGCACCTTGGAAGCCGAGAAATACGGATCGAGCGTGAGTCCCGTGCGGGAGCGCACCAGCTCTTCTGCGCCCCGCTCGACCAGCTCGTCGATCAGAGGTGCGGTGCGACGGCATTGCCACACGATGGCGTTATAGATGGGTTGGCCGCTTATGCGGTCCCACACCACCGTGGTCTCGCGCTGGTTGGAGATACCGATGGCGGCGATGCGGTCAGAATGGATGCCGCTCTTAAACTGGACCTCCATCATCACGCCGATCTGGCTGGCAAGCACCTCCATGGGGTCTTGCTCTATCCAACCGGGACGCGGGAAGCTGGTTTTGACGCTACGACGTGCCTGCGCGACGATGCAGCCGTACTCGTCGACGATGGTCGCAAGTACCGAGGTGGTGCCGCAGTCGAGCGCCATGATGTAGGAACCGCCAAAGTTAAACGAGGCATCTTCCATGCCCAGGCTGCCCAGATTCAACGACATCGCTTACACCTTTCTATTGCATCGGGTCGGACAGGACCCGTTCGATCTCTGATGCGGGAAGTGCGCCTTGGCGCAGGATCTGGAGCCCGCCGTGCTGGAACGACACGATGGTCGAGGCGTCGCGACACGGGGTCTCGCCGGCGTCGACGGCAACATCGACCCCCTCCAGGATGCGACCTTCGACGGCGGCAAAGCTTGCCGGCGAGGGCGCGCCGTGTGTGTTGGCGCTCGTGCAGGCAAGGGGACTGCCGCAGGCGCGGATGAGCGCTTGGACCACGGGAGAGGCCGAAGCGCGCAGGGCCACGGTGTCGTCGGCAGCACGCATAAAGGTCGGCACGCAGGGGGCTGCCTTGACCACGATAGTCAGGGCTCCCGGCCAGCATCGTCGCGCGAGTACGCGGGCATCTTCCGGGATATCCACGCCATAGCGGTCGAGTGCTTCGACGCCATCGACCAGCCAAGCGACGGTTTGCGTGAGCTCACGTTGCTTGAGAGTGAAGATACGGCGATAGCCGGTGCCGAGCGCAGGAACTGCGGCGCCATTGACGGCAGCCTGCGGATCGCGCGGCCACGATGGGAATTCGCTTGTATCTTGGGGCACGGCGTCCGAGAAGGCGTTGACTGCCACGGCGACACCGTAGACGGTCTCGGTCGGAATCAAGGCCAGGCCGCCGCGGCCGAGCACCTCGGCCGTGCGCTCGACGGCAAGCCGATGCGGCTCGCGCGTTCCCTCGTATACCCGATAGACCGTCTGCATGTGTATGCCAGCCCCTTACGCTCCGGTGCAAGTTTGTTTACTGTGGGGCATTCTCGCACGAAACATTCAACCTATTTGCCCAGAGCGCATGTTGGTTTGGTGAGCGGCTCTAGTAGTCGGTGAAAGTGAGGGGGTTAATTGAAGATTTTTAGCGCGCAAGCGTAACGGTACGATCGGGAAACTCGATGCTTGCAACCAGTTTTCCGCCGAGGCTCTCTGCGTACCTGCTCAGCGTGTCGAGCCTCATCGAACCCAACTCCCCACGCTCGAGCTCGGATACACGTTTTTGAGAAACGCCCATCGACTGGGCGACCGACGCCTGTGTTAGATCTTTTAACCTGCGAATCTGAGCAAGCTTATAGGCTTCGATACGATCGCGAGTCCTCTCCTGCTCGGCGGTAATGGAGTCGCGTGTTATCCCGCGAGATTCCATATACTCATGCAGTTCCATCTCGATCGAGCCTCCTTACGTGGCGACGGTATATTTGCTCGGCCCTTGGAATGTTGATCGCATACCAACCGTTCCATTTTGCCCTTGACGATCCCGCTCGCGACTTATCACCCGCCAATAGCAATACCGCCTGGCGCTTGGGGTCAAAGGCGAAGAGGATGCGAATCACCTGCCCACCACACGACGTCACTCTCAGCTCCTTTAAATGATGAAGCTTCGAGCCCTTTACGCGGTCAACCAGCGGACGACCAAGGCTGGGACCTTCCTTCTCGAGCACCAAAAGGTCTGCATAAATCTGCTTCAGCGTAGCTTCATCCTGCTCATCAAGCCAAGGTTCAATGTAATCAAGCACGATACGGTACCGATGCAGCTGATTTGACATACCTTTCTCCTTCTATAGTAGAAGTTTTACGGTATATTGCAAGGACAAACTTGCGCAAATGTCTATTTATTCAGCTTAAATACGCTGTTTGGGCTCGGTGACGATGGCTCGAACGATGCGGGGACGATCGGTGAGGTCGTGGACGATACGCACGTCCGAAAGGCCTGCTTGACGACAGAGCTCGGCCGCGGCGTCGAGCGCGCCCTCGTAGAGCTCGCAGGCAAACAGGCCGCCGGCACGCAGCATGTAGGGCGCCGCGTTGAGCAGGCGGCGGAAGATATCGAGACCGTCGGCACCGCCCTCGAGCGCCAGATCGGGCTCAAAGTCCTTGACCTCATGCGGCAGCGAGCGCATGACATCGGTGGGGATGTAGGGCGGGTTGGAGACGAGTACGTCAAAGGTGCCCCACTCTTCGCGGGGAATGGAGCTCACCAGGTTTGTGAGGCTGAAGGCGACCTCGTCGGACGTGAGGCCAAGCGCATCGCGGTTTTTGGTAGCAAGGTCGATGGCGCGCGGCTCGATATCGGTAGCAGTGCAGGTAACGTGCCCGCGGCGCTCCCAGGCAAGGGAGAGCGAAATGCAGCCCGTGCCGCAGCCGACCTCGAGAACGCGGGCAGTGCGGGGCTCGGCTGGGGCAGGCGCAGCGGCATCCTGAGCTGAAGCCGTCTCCTGGTCGGCACCCTCGATGGCGATGCCGTATTCGTCGAGCTCGGGCTCGGCGGCTTCCGCGGCTTCGGCTTCTGCTGCCTGCGCGGCGGCTTCCTCGGCCTCGCGGTCGGCCAGCTCCTCGGCATAGGCACGGCTGCCCAATACGTCGCCGCCTAGCGCCGCCTCATCGGCAGCCGTCAGGTTAGCGGCACGGCGCTCGGCGGTCGCGCGTTCGTCTGCCAGCGCGGCCTCGGCCTTGCGTGCCTCCTCGACCTCATCGTTCCAAGGCAGCTCAACACACTGACGGGCAGCAGCCTCGGGGCTCAGCACCTCGGCATCCAGATAATTGAGGACTTCCTCGACGAGCATCTCGGTCTCGGGGCGCGGAATGAGCACACCGGGGGCGCACGCGACGTCGATCATGCGAAACTGCGTGCTGCCCGTGATGTATTGCAGCGGCTCGCCCTTAGCGCGGCGGACAACGGCCGCATGCATGGTCTCGAGCTGGGACGCGTTAAGCGTCTCGTCCATACGCATATATAGGTCAATGCGCGCCAGGCCCGTGGCGGCGCACAGCAGCCACTCGGCAGAAAGACGGGGGTGCTCCTCGCCGCGCTCGGCCA